>JANTGY010000003.1 GCA_024762695.1 Anaerolineae bacterium | reverse complement strand
TCATCAAGATGAGCATGAGGGGGATGACGATCCATTTCCAGATTTCTAACGGCCGTAACATCTCCCCCAACAAATTCAAACTTACCGCCCCCACAATGGAGCCGACGACCGAATTCAAGCCGCCAAAATAAACCATCGCCAACACCTCGGCCAGCTTTTGCAAGCCAAACGAGGCCGGATTGATAAAAGCCAGCACATGGGCCAGCAGCCCGCCGGCTACCCCCGCCCAAAACGCGGAGAAAAGGAACGCCGTCATCTTCGTGCGCCGCGTATTCACCGTCATCGCGTCGGCCGCCGCCTCATTATCGCGCACCGCATTCAGCGCCTTGCCCAAAATGGAGCGGACAAAATTGTTAATCATCCAAATGGCGATAATCGTCACGATAAACACAACGGGCAGCGAGGCCCAGTTAGGCTGCCCGCCCAACCCGCGCGGCCCGCCGACAAACTCCATATTTTCGATGAAGCTCTTGACAATAAAAGTAAACGCCAGCGAAATAATCGCCAGATAATCGCCCCGCGTGCGGAACGAGGGAATGGCGACCAGCAGCGCCCCAAACGCAGCCACAATCCCGCCCACGATGAGCGCCAGCGGAAACAACCAGGGGCCGGGTTCGTCAAAGACCAGAATCGTTACCACCGACGCGCCATACGCGCCCAGCGAGATAAAGCCGGGATGCGAACAAGAAAATTCGCCCATGTAACCATTGACGACGTTCAAACTTAACGTCACTACAATGGCGATGAGTGTCAGCTTAACGACAATCAGCCGGTAAGGGACCACATCCGACCAGATGTGTAAAACGGCGTAGAGTAACGCTAAATGAACAGCGACCGACAGCAATGTCGAAGCTCGCAGCATCGCCGCTGCCAGTTTGTTGGCAACTGCCGCGATCGCTTTAGCCACCGCCGCAATGGGCAAAATGGTTATCACAAATACGTAGGCAATGGCGCTGGGAATGAGCCAGGGTTCTTTTAGGATGAATAAGAAACCGAACAGGGCCGGGGATTTACGCATACCTAGAAGCTGGGCAAACGGCCGTCCCACAACTAACTCCAGCCCCACAGCCACCAACGCCCCTATCAACCAGGCCAATAAAGGAACATCATCAAAACGGCGCCACACGCCTTGCCACCATAATCGCAAGCGTCCGCCATTTTTAGGTTTATCAATCGTTTGTGCAGTCATAAATAAATCTCAGTGAGCGATTAGCTGTTAGCTTTTAGCTATTAGCTGTTAGTTTGCCAATTGCTAAGGGCTAATAGCTAATTGCTGCTTTTTACAAGCGGAGCTTGGACGTGTGTTCCTGACCAAACAAGCCATGCGGACGGAACACCAAAATGAATAGAATGATGGAATAGGCGATCAGATCGCGGTACGTGGAGGGGAAGATGGACGCCGAGAATATCTCAATAAAACCCAAGATGAATCCGGCGGCAGCGGCGCCTACGATTGACCCGCGCCCCCCTAAAATCGCCGCCACGAATGCTTTCCAGCCAATCGTGACACCCATGTACGGATCCATTACCGGATAAGCCGTCCCAAACAGAATGCCAGCGGCAGCAGCCAACGCCGATCCCAGTCCAAAGGTCATCGCCGCGATGGTATTTAGCGGAATGCCCATCAAAGGCACAACGGCAAAATCATAAGCCATTGCCCGCATCGCCATACCCCATTTCGTTTTCATCACAAACAGGTTTAGGAGATACATCAGCAATAAAGAGACGCCGACGATCATGATTTTTTTTGTAGTAACGCTTACGCCAAACGTCTCCTGAATCCACTCTATTTGTTTTGATTCCATCAAGGCTGGAAACTTATACCGTTCAGCCCCCAGGAGGATCAGGTTAAGCGTTTCCAAAATAATACCAATCATCAAGCCAGTGATGGCCGCTGAGGCTCTGGGCGCATCGCGCAGCGGCCGGTAACCAACCCGCTCGATCAGCACCCCCACAAAAGAGGTTAGAACCATCGAAACCAGAATGGTCAGCACCAAGATTAACCAGTAGGGCAAGGTAATAATACCCGCCGCCGAAAGCCCGATCAAACCAGTCGCTACAAAAAAGCCGATGTAAGAACCAACCATAAAAATATCGCCGTGAGCAAAATTGAACAACAATAGTACGCCGTACACCATGGAGTAGCCCAGCGCGATTAAGGCATAAAAGCTTCCCCACTGTAAAGCGTTGACAAAGTTTTGCAGAAAATACGTCATAGTGATTTCCTGGGATTATGGTATGTCGGGAATTGATGAAAACGAACAGACTAAAACGACAATAAATCATCATTTCTGCGTAGGCAGAAATGACAGGATGATTTATCTATTACCGAAATAGGTAAACCACAAAAGCATTCTGACAAAAAACGCGCTAATTCTTTATGGTTTACTCAGGGAAAACGGGAGAACTTATGTTTTCCTCATTCAAATGACTTTCCCGTTTTCACCTAAAAGTTTAACTTCCATGAATCCCCAATACATAACGAGAACTGAATGGTAAGAAGGCGGGTCAGGATGCCCTGAACCCGCCTTCATTAAAAGACTTGCGAGACTTGAAAAACCTCGCAAATCTAGACAATTATGTTACGGGCAAACTTGCTCAAAGAATTCAAATTCGCCGGCGTCGCTGATGCGGACGATGACGGCGCACTTGATCGGATCGCCTTCGGGAGTAAAGGTCATGTCGCCGGTAATACCGTGGAAATCTTTGACATTAGCTAACGCCGCGCGAACGCATTCCCGGTCAACTTCGAGGTCGCCGGTGATTTCGCCGCAATCCTGAATGGCCGTTTGGGCCAGGAGCAGCGTGTCCCAGGTGAGGGCGCCAACGTCGTCGGGCACGTAGCCATATTCAGCGTTGTAGCGGTCAATAAATTCTTTAGTCGCTCCAGTCGCCCCGGCTGCCGCGTAATGCGTGGAGAAGAACAGTCCGTCGCAGTCGTCGCCGCAAAGGCTGACCAGCTCGGCCGATCCCCAGCTGTCGCTGCCGACGATGGGTTTGTCCCAACCCAGTTCGTGCGCCTGCTGCACGATGAGCGGCACTTCGCTGTAATACTGTGGGGTGAAGATAAAGTCAGCGCCGGATTCTTTGATTTTGGTCAATTGGGCGCTGAAGTCCTGATCTTTGGTGGTGAAGCTTTCGTAAGCAACGACGGAGCCGGCGCCATGTGCGTCTTCCCAGGCTTGTTTGAAGAATTCAGCCAACCCTTTGGGGTAGTCGCTGGCGACGTCGTACAACACGGCCGCTTTCTCCGCGCCAAATTGCTCAGTAGCAAAGTTGGCGACAACCGGCCCCTGGAAGGGGTCGAGGAACGGGGTGCGGAAAACCCAGGGGCGGTCTTTGGTGGTATTGGGGTTGGTTGACCAGGGGCTGATCATGGGTGTTTTGTTGTCATTGGCAACGCCGCCAGCGGGGACGGCTTGCTGGGAGGATTGCGGCCCGATAATGAGCAGCACTTCGTCTTGGGTAATGAGTTTGGTGTTGGCTTTGGTTGCTGATTCGGCTTTGTATTCGTTGTCTTCAATGACGAGCTCGACTTGATACATCTTACCGCCAACTTCCAGGCCGCCGGCCGCTTCGATGTCGGCTAGCCACATTTCGGCGGCGTATTTGGTCCCTTCGCCAACCTTGGGGTTATCGCCAGTTAACGGCGCGTTGATGCCAATTCTGATGACATCGCTGCTGCCGCCGCTGCAAGCGGCAAGCAGGACGGATAGAGCCAGGACTAACAGGATTGATACAAGAATACGTTTGTTCATGAGAATCCTCCTTCAGATTGTGAATGAACAACAACGATAAACCAGGCTGCGGCCGGTTTTCCGACCGCGCCGCCCAGTTCAGCCAGGAAGCTGACTTAAGCGGCTATAACGAAACAGTGATTACGGCCGTATAAGGATCGCCGCATCTCCCATCCGCTAACAGCGGGGTTGGCATAAACGCAAAAACACGCCTCGCTGGGCGTGCCGCGCATGACAATTCGTTATGAAAGGGTAAGGAGATTCTATTTTCATTTCGGCTCTTCCTCTTCCGGTTGCGCTTAATTTAGCACAAATCACATGCCGTTGCAAAAGGTTCTGTCGAATAGAATTCGATAGCTGAAACAAAAAACGCGCTGCGCGCGCGTTGGAAAAGCCGCTTACTCAACAGAAATTAATGCTAACGGGTAAGCGTTTATGACGCCCGCGTTTGTTTGAATGGGTAAACGGCCGTTGGGATCAGACAGGGGATAAAGTCCCAGGAGCAGTTGGTAAGAACCTTTGGGCGCATTGGCCGGAACCAGAATACCGTGATTATCAATCATCGTTTCGCCGGGCGGCCAGTTGGTTGTCAGGTTCAGGCCGCCGCCCGGTTCGCTGTCGCGCTGGGCGATGAGTTCGCCATTTTCGTTGACCAGGTGCAAGAAGATTTTGTAGCGTTCATCGAGGGGAACGGCCGTTTCCCAAAACAACGTAATCTGCAAAATATCGCCGGGAGACAGGGCTGTAGCGGACAGTGTAAAGCCATTAAGCGTGATGGCGTCGCCGATGGGTAGGGCAACGGCCATTTCCATTTTCGTCGCCGGTTTTTCAGGTACAGCATAAGTCACAAAGCGCACATCGCCCACCCACTCGTCCGTTGCCTTGAATGCGTGTTCGTCCAGCCAGCGTTCCACCAACCGCTCCGGGTCGCGCTGCGCTTCGCCCCAAAAGATGGCGTAAAGACGGCCGTGCTGGTCGGCGATGGCTGTTAATTCGGCGTCAAGTCGCACCGGGTCGGGTCGGCCCATCGGCAGCGGATAAACGGGCGCGCCGTCACGGTGATAATAGGTAAAAACCTCCCACTGATTGGGCGCGTCGAGAATGATGCCGGCATTGGGAGGGTTCTCGGCAGCGATGCGAGCGGCCATTCCCCGGTAATCGGCGCGGGCGTAGGCGGGATTGTTGTACAGGTTGACGAGAGAACTGCCGTTGCCAACAAGAAGAATAATGATTGATAAGATAAAGATTGATGATTGAAGCCGCCTCAATCTTATATCTTTAATCTTCAATCTTTCTAACCCAGCCGCCGCGATCAAACTCCAAAATGGCACGGCCGTCAGCATAAACTTGAAGAATTCCGGCTGGGCGGTTCCAGCGGCGTACATGAACAAGACGGGGACGACAAAACCGAAAATGGCCGTACCCAGCCGTCGCCAATGGAACAACATGCCCGCCATTACCAGGAAAACAGCAGCGATGAGGGGAATGACGGCCGTTTCCACATCAATCGTCGCCCCAAACGAGAGCCAACGGGCGCCGTCCAGCAAAAATGCGCCGAATAACGGCCGTGCGCCGGGCCGCCCACCCGCCTGACGGATGAAAATGGGCAGCCAGGGCAGGTAAAGGAGGAATGTGGCGAACATCATAAGCGCCCAACGGAAAAGAGGTGAGCGGGTGAGCGGGTGAGCAGGTGAGCGACGGCCGTTTCGGATAAGCCAGACGAGGATGATGAAATTGTGAAACAGCAAAATGGCCGGAAAAAAATAATGCGTGTACAAACCAGCCGCAGCGACGACAACGTAAACAACGGCCCACCTAACGGACGACGCACGACGCACGACGCACGCTTGCCAGCGCAGCAGCAGCCATGTCAAGAGAACCGCCCACAACGCCAGCAGCGCATACATGCGAGTTTCCTGGCTGTAGTAGATTAGAGGGGGGGAAACGGCAGTGAGAAAGCTAGAGGTTAGAGCGAGAGCTAGAGGCGCTGACTTCCCTCTAGCTCTCGCTCTAACCTCTAGCTCTTTACCAAGCGCAAACGTGACAGCAGCCGTCAAAATGCCGGCAAACGCCGAAAAAGAGCGCAGCCCAAACTCAGTTTCGCCAACCAATTCCCGCCAGCCGCGCAAAATCAAATAATACAACGGCGGGTGAATATCGCTGGCGGTGCCTTCGATGATGAGCGGAATAGCGCGCTCGCTCAGACGGGCGCTGTTGCCTTCATCGTTCCAAAATGATTGAGCGTCCAGCCGATAAAAACGCAGCCCCGTTGCCAACAATAAAATCGCCAGCAGCAAGAAACGGCGTCGCCAGAGCTTATCCAATCGCATGGTAACTGGGGGGATTGGAGATTAGAGACTGATCCCGCTTCCAGTGTTGTGTTACAAAAGCAATCTTCGCTTCTGTCATGCCTGCGAAGGCAGGTATCCATCTTTTGGATTCCCGCCTGCGCGGGAATGACAAGTTTAGAAGGTTTAGGTAACAGGCTACTAGTCTCTAATCTCCAGTCTCAATTCAACTAAATCACGCCCAATTCTTTGCCCACGCGGGCAAAGGCATCCAACGCTTGTTCCAAATCATCGGCGCTGTGGGCGGCGGAATTCATCACGCGGATACGCGCTTTGCCGCGCGGCACAGTTGGGAAGCCAATCGCCATCGCAAAAACGCCCTCTTCAAACAAGCGGCGGCTGAATTTTTGCGCCAACGGCGCTTCGCCCAGCATTACCGGCACGATGGGCGTTTGCGTGAATCCGGTGTCGAAACCCAGATTTTGCATCTCTTTTTTGAAACGGTTCCCATTGGCCCACAGTTTATCCACCAATTCGGTGGATTCTTGCAAGATATTGACGGATTCGAGGCAGGCGGCGGCGTCGGGCACAGTCATGGCGCTGGAGAAGAGGAACGGCCGTCCTCTTTGCCGCAGCCAATCCACAATCACCTGTTTGCCGGAAACCAGCCCGCCCATCACGCCAAACGCCTTGCTGAGCGTACCGACCTCTACGTCAACACGGCCGTGCAATCCGAAATGGTCAACAATGCCGCGTCCGCCGTTGCCCAGCACACCCTCGCCGTGCGCGTCGTCCACCATCAACACAATGTCGTATTCATTGGCAATATCGGCGATTTTGTCCAGCGGGGCAATGTCGCCATCCATGCTAAACACACCATCGGTGATGATGAGGCGACGGCCGTACTCCGTCGTCGCTTCAATCTGGCGGCGCAAATCATCAACATCATTGTGGGCATAGCGCACCACTTTGGCGCGACTCAGACGGCAGCCGTCAATGATGCTGGCGTGGTTCAGTTCATCAGAGAAAATGACGTCTCCCTTGCCTACCAAGGCCGGAATCGTGGCTAAATTGGCCGTAAAGCCGCTTTGGAAGGTGATACAAGCCTCTGCTTGCTTAAACTCAGCCAAGCGGCGTTCTAGCTCAATATGCAGGGACATCGTGCCGGCAATGGTGCGTACCGCGCCTGGGCCGACACCGTATTGGTCAACCGCCTTCTTCGTCGCCGCCCGCAGCCGGGGATGGTTAGCCAGCCCTAAATAATTGTTAGCGCAAAAGTTCAATAGGGAACGGCCGTCAATCGTCACATGTCCATCCATCGGCGAATCAATCGTCCGAATCACATTAAATAACCCCGCTTCTTTCAAGCCGGCAATCTCTTTTTCAATCCAATCCGTTCTGTTACTCATCATTTATCCTCTTTTCAGTGGGAAGTCGGCGAGAAAGTCCTCTCGCTCAGACCTCTAACTCTAGCTCCCTACATTTCAGTGGGAAAATCAAAAAACTTCACATCTAAGTCAAACTTATCGGCCAAATGTTGGCCCAACGCCTGCACGCCAACGGTTTCCGTAGCGTAATGGCCGGCAAAAATCACATTCAAACCATAATCGGCCGCCGCCCAATAATTGGCGTGGGATGTTTCGCCCGTCAAATACGTGTCCGCGCCCAACGCCTTCACCGCCGCAACTTCATCGGCGCCAAAGCCGGACAAAATCGCCATCGTGCCCACGCGCTCCGGCCCATGCGCCAATACACGCACCCGGCAGTTCAACTGCTCCTCAATTTGCTTCGTCAATTGGGGCAACGACGGCGAACCAGCCACAGGGCCAATAACGCCCAGCGGGACGCCAGTGGGCGCTCCCCACCATTCGGCTACATCCACACCAAACATGCGGGCCAGGACGGCATTATTGCCCACTTCGGGATGGGCGTCTAAAGGCAAATGGGCGGCATATAAATTGATGCCGTATCGCAGCAGCGCCCGCACGCGCTCTCCCAATGGCCCGGCAATCCGTTCCACTGCACGCCACAACACGCCATGATGCACCAGCAGCATGTCCGCATTCCAGGCAGCGGCGGCTTCTATCACGGGCGGCGCTGTGTCCACAGCCAGGGCGATGCGTTTGATGGTTTTGTTATCGGTTTCAACTTGTAAACCTTGCGGCCCATAATCTTTTATAGTTTCAATTTGCAGGTATTGGTCCAAATAAACGGTGAGTGTGTCTCGTTCCATGTTAAATTTTGGTTATTATGCCCGTCAGAGGATTGACGGGTTTACCTCTCCTCAGGTATACTGCTTGCGGCATGGTAAAGAATGGCATTTTGAATGAACCAGTGCTGATTCTTAACGTGAACTTTGAACCGTTACACGTTTGTAACACGAAGCGGGCGCTGACTCTCATTCTCTCCGGTAAAGCAGAGATTATTTTAAACGGCCGTGGCGTCATCCGCAGCAGTACGGCCGAATTTGAAGCCCCCTCGGTTATTAAATTGGGATACATGGTGCGCCGCCCACGTCCGCGTGTGGCGCTTTCCAAGCGGGAAGTGCTGCGCCGCGATGATTATGCTTGCCAATACTGCGGCCGTAAAGTGCGCTTTTTAACGATTGATCACGTTATCCCGCGTCGCCAGGGCGGCGGACATTCGTGGCAAAACCTGGTGGCCGCTTGCCCATCCTGCAATCGGCGTAAAGGGGGCCGCCGTCCTGAAGAGGCTCAAATGCTATTACGCCGTTTACCGACTGAGCCAAAGCCGACGGCCGTTTATCGTTTCAGCCGTCATTTACAAAACCGCCAGGAATGGACCCAATTCGTCGAAGGCTGGTAATGTTCTAGCAACGCGGCCATCCGTTAACGCGCCAATTCGATAATCCGCTCCAACCCCGCATCAATCAAATCAGTCAATTCAGCCGCCATTTGTTGGTAGCTTGCCAACGGCTCGCCATACGGATCATGAACGCTGTAATTGGCGCCTGTCATCGCGCTTAATAGATGAATCTTAGCGGCCTGGGTCGGGAATTCGATCTGCAACGCCTCCACATGCCCTTTTTCCATGCACAAGACAAGGTCAGCCTCTGCCAATAACGCAGCGTCAACCATGCGCGCCCTGTGTCCCGTAATGTCCAGGCCGGCTTTCCCCATGACATCAATACTAAACTGAGAAGCGCCGCGGTCCCATTGCGCCCAAGTTCCGGCCGAACTAACGCGCCACTCATCTAGCCCACGCTGGCGCAGGCGGTCGCGTAACAGCGCTTCGGCAACGGGCGAACGACAGATATTGGCCGTACAAACAATCAGAATATGGGCCATCGGTAAAAGGATAAAGGCGACCAATCTAAATGGTCGCCTTTATTTTGTCTCATTCAAAAAAATTTATTCGGGCTGCAACAAGCCATAGTTGCCATCCTGCCGCTTGTAAAGAACGTTAATGCCCTCGTCGTCAGGATTAAAGAAAACAAAGAAGTCATGGCCTAGCAGTTCCATCTGTTCGATTGCTTCTTCCGCCGGCATAGGGTGAACGGGGAATCGTTTATAACGAACGATTGTCGGTTCCTGCTCTTCCTCCTCAAATGTATCGTCTAATGGCAATGGTTCGCCGATAATCGGTTCTTCACCGCCCATTTTGCGCCATTTTCGCTGCCGCTTGCCCCGATACCGCTTGATTTGACGGTGCAGCTTATCGACAACGGCATCAATGGCGGCAAACATATCGCTGTTGCGCTCCTCAGCGCGCAAAATGGTGCCGCGATCATCGCGGATGGTGATTTGAGCCACCTGACGGTGAACGGCGCTGCGGGTCTTTTCTTCGGACAGGTCCACATGAATTTGGGTCAGGTTGGGCATATACCTGTCCAGACGCCCTGCCTTTTTCTCAACATAATTTTCTAAACGTTGGGTGACTTTAAGATTACGGCCGTTAATTAAAAGTTCCATATGCTTAACTCCTTAAAGAAAAGTTTAGATAGTAAAAAACTACATAGCTCTTGCTAAACAATATCCAGACACACGCCTGGCTCCAGCGTCTAACAAAGCCTGCGCGGCGGCTTGCAGCGTGCTGCCTGTGGTACACACATCATCAACTAACAAAATATCCTTCCCCGCCACCTTGTCCCGTTCGGCAAAAAACGCATTGGTCATATTCGTTTGCCGATCTGCCGCATTCAGCCCAACCTGCGGCGGCGTGTTGCGCACCCGTTGCAGCGCCCGCCGATCTGCTGACAATCCAACTCGTCGTCCAAAATGCGCCGCCAGCAAATCGGACTGATTATATCCGCGCTTCTTCTGGCGATCCGGATGAAGTGGAACGCCAACAATCATGTCAGTCGGCATCTCCCATCGCGGCCAGGCTGTCGCCATTAGATCGCCCAATGGTTCTGCTAAGGCAAAATGGCCATTATATTTCAATTGATGAATCATATCGGGAACATCGCCGGCAAACAAGACAGCGGCACGCACTTGTTCAATGGATCGGAGCGGATGGCGAAGGCAACCAGGACAACGGGCCATCGGACGGTTAACCACGCGGCCGCAATGAGAACAAATCGGGCGCTCTAACCAAGGGACACCGGCTAAACAATCTGCACATAACAACGCGCCCGGTTTCTTGCAATTAACGCAAACAGGGGGGAAAACAAAATTTAAAACGGTATCCGTCAGGTCTTTTAAACGCGCCTGCCAGGGTATGCCCGACGGCAAATTAATTCCAGTCAACGAACTATGCCTTTTTTGCTGTGAGTCTTAAAAAACGTTGACAGTGTTTGGGTATAAGTTTACGTCCCAATCCTCTCTTTTCCAATAGGTCTTACAAGTTAACCCCCTGTTACACCTGAAAGAGAATTGCTGCGAATAACTTGAAAAGCAGCTGGGCCAAGCAGCACAAGGAAGATGGTTGGGAAAATCAAGAAAACCATGGGGAACAACATCTTGACCGGCGCTTGCTGCGCTTTTTCTTCCGCCCTTTGACGGCGACGAACACGCATCTGTTCCGATTGAATACGCAGCACCTTGCCAATCCCAACGCCTAATTGTTCCGCCTGCAATACAGCCGCAATAAAACTCGTCACATCGGGCACGTCTAATCTTTCCGACATATCTTTCAATGCCGCGCGGCGCGTTTTACCTAGCTGCATCTCATAGATGACCCGGCCGAATTCACGCGCCAACTCATCATCCCACTTTTCATCTACTTTCTGCATAGCGGCATTAAAAGTTAGGCCAGCATCAACGCAAATGGTCATCAAATCTAATGCATCAGGTAACTTTTTAATCACCGCTTGCTGCCGACGGTCCTTGATGGAGCGCAATAGCATGATGGGCAAAATAAAGCCGATGGCCGACGCGCCCAACGTATATAGCACGCTTTTCCCTGTGGGCTGCCCAAAACGGATCATCATCATAAAGGTAAGCCCACCCATCAGAACGGTAGCGAACCCTCGCGCCATCCAAAATTCAGCGGCCGTCATGTTGCGCGGATTGCCGGCTAATTCCAGCGCGCGCGTTGTCCGTTCCAGTGTGGTTTGCGGCGTTAATCGAACAACAAATTCACTGATTCGGCGAATGATCGGTACAAAGATCCGGTCGGTGATCGGCATTGACAGCTCGATCTCTTCAATTGATACGATCTCTTCGCGAACGGCAAACTCATCAATGCGTGAAGTTAACGGATCCTCTTCAGCCCGTCTCAACAGAACAACGCTAATAATGATAATAACTATCGCAATAACGATAATGACTGGTATCATTTTTTATCTCCCAGACTATTTACTAAAAAGCAAATCGTTCTTTGCGCATCCATTCCACGACATTTACACTTCAATATCAACAATTTTCCGAATTGCCATAGCGCCAATTCCAATCAAAAAAACGCCTATAGCAAGCACCAACCAACCACAAGGCACAATATTAGGGAATATCCAGGGCGCTTCCTGAACCCACAACTCAGACACATAATCCGGATTCATGAGGTAAAGCACGCCGCCCAACCCCACAGGCAGTAAACTGATAATCCAGCCAGATATACGCCCTTGCGCTGTCAGGGTCTTAATTTCGCCTTTGATCCGAACACGCTCACGAATGGTATAGCTGATGGTATCTAACACCTCAGCCAAATTACCGCCCACTTCACGTTGGATGTTAACGGCCGTAATCACCAAATCCAGATCCTCGCTTGGTACACGCCGATACATATTCGCCAACGCTTGTTCCAATCCCAAACCCAACCGCACTTCCTGAACCACCCGCTCAAACTCTCTGGAAACAGGCGGCGGCATTTCCGTAGCGATTGATTCCATCGCTTGCAAAACACTGTATCCGGAACGCAAAGCGTTAACCCATAAATTTAGTGTGTCCCCTAACTGACCATTAAACATATTCATGCGCCGATTAGCCGCATAATTGATATACATGCGAGGAATTCGTAAGCCAAACACAAAACCGACCACGGCCGCAACCCAGCCATCAAAAAAATACCAGGCCAGCCCGGCAACGCCAACAGCGGCGATAACGACCATAAACATATACTCGCTAACCCGCAGTTTCACATCTGATTTCGCAATACGTTCCTTAATGGGGGTGAAAAACGTCTGACCAGACAGAACATTGTCCATCCTGTCGGCCATATCAGAACGAGGAGCCGACTCTTCAACCTCCTCCATAACTTCAACAGTCGTAGCATTGCCTACAAACTGTTCAAGCCGCTCATCTACATTGCCTCGGTTGCCCGTAATATACGCAATACCAGCCCCCATCATCAAGAGAAAAGCAGCTATTGCAACAATTATTAGCCCTAGCGGCATGTAACGCTCCTTTGCAGACCATTATAACTTAGCATATCAGTGAAACCTGCACAAATTGCACCCATTAACGTCACGCCTATCGTCGTCGAGCGCCAATACCAAAGATTGACGGCGGAAGCATGATACCTGATTCCTGGATTTTCCACATAAACTTCGGCCGTAAGCCAGTTGGACGCAAACGACCAATCACCTTGCCATCCTCGATATTCGTCTGCTCGAACCGAAAAATCTCAGAAGTAGTGATAATATCGCCTTCCATACCCTGGATTTCGCTAATAGACGTCACCTTCCGCGTTCCATCTCGCATACGATCTTGATGAACAACTAAGTGAACGGCCGCGGCAATCTGTTCACGGATAGCACGATGCGGTAAATCCATACCAGCCATCAGAACCATCGTTTCCAAACGAGCCAACATATCTCTCGTATTATTTGCATGACCTGTCGTCATACTGCCATCATGACCAGTATTCATAGCTTGAAGCATATCCAATGCTTCGCCGCCACGCACCTCCCCAACCACAATCCGGTCAGGGCGCATACGCAAAGAATTGATCACCAAATCACGAATCGAAACTTGTCCGCGCCCTTCCACATTAGCTTCACGAGACTCTAGCGTTACAACATGATCCTGGCGCAATTGCAATTCAGCCGCATTCTCAATCGTAACAATACGTTCGCCATCAGGGATAAAGCTAGACATTACATTCAGTAGCGTTGTTTTGCCAGACCCTGTACCGCCAGAAATCAAGATGTTCAATTTGGCAATTACACAAGCCTTTAGAAATTCAACCGCTTCAGTCGTAACGCTACCAAACTCAATTAAATTTTCTACCGTAAATGGTATCTTAGAAAAAATACGAATGGTTAATGCCGCCCCATTCAAGGCAATAGGCGGCACAACCGCATTCACACGGGAACCATCAGGCAAGCGCGCATCTACCATCGGCGAGCCTTCATCAATACGCCGGCCCAACGGAGCTACAATCCGATCAATAATACGTAACAAATGATCATTATCCTCAAATACAACGTTGGTACGCGTTAACTTGCCCGCCTGCTCGACAAAAACATTCTTCGGCCCATTCACCATAATCTCGGTAATACCAGGGGTGCTCAAAAATTGCTCCAGCGGCCCATATCCTAAAATTTCGGCCACAATTTGTTCAAACAATCGCCGTTTTTCATTACGTGTAAGGACAATGCTTTCCTCGGCTAACATAGAATTAAACATATCCTGTATGGTTGCCCGAACTTCGGCCGTTTGTGTAATATCCATACTCGGATCCAGTTCGGCGATCAACCGCTGTTGAATTCGATTCTTTAGTTCAACATATGCATCTTTCGATCCAACTGCTGGCGAGGAGCGTTTAACACGAAGCTCCTGCAATTTAGACGGCTCCGCCTGAATTGATTCCTGATTTCGCTCAATACGTTTAAGTAAAGACACTGTTTGCCTCCAGCTTATCGCTTTCCAAATAGTCGGCTAAAGAATCCGCCGGGCTGCGATTCCTCAGCCGGTTTACTCTTCATATCTTTTTCACCCACTAAATCTTGTACTAATTGATCCGCTAGTTTATTGATAGCTACGCTAACAGGCCGTCGCTTATTGGAACCTGTCAACAATGGCACACCCTGATCAATAGCCGTATTTACGGCGCTATCATCATCAGGTATAGCCATGATAACCGGGCGTTTTAGGGTATTGGAAATATCCTTGACTGATATGCCTCTTTTATCTGATGCCCTGTTGACAACGAGGCTGACTTTTTCCGAATCGTATTCAAGGCTTTCGCTTAAGTCGAAAAAGCGGCTAACGTTTTTCAGACTAGGGAGGTTCTGTTGGGCAACTAGAACAATACGATCGGCCGTATCCAGAATACCTAATGTAATGCCATTGAGACTAGAGCTAGTATCAACGAGAATAAAATCATAAATCTGGCGCAGTGAATCTAGCATCCCCTTCATGCTGTCTTCTGTAACAACTTCAGCCATTTCAGGGCGAGGTGGCGCGAGTAATACGTTTAAGCTGCTCTGATGTTTTTGAACAACACTGCTGATTAGCTCATTATCCAAATCATTGGCATTGTCACTTAAATCAAGAACGCTAGTCATGGGCTTCATGTTTAACATGACAGCAACATCGCCAAATTGCAAACTACCATCAACTAAGGCTGTATTAAAGCCGCTTTGCGCTAAACTAACGCCTAAATTAATGGCAATAGTGGAACAACCACTACCACCTTTAGGACTAAAAACAGCCACAATGTTTCCTGCCGCTGCTTCAGGGGCCACTGCGACAGGGGCGCCCGTTCCTTGTCCACGCGGGGGAGCCGCAGTTATAGTCGGCCGTTTGTCATATACACGGCGTATGGCAGCGACCAACTCATCGCCCCCAAACGGTTTTGTCAAGAAATCGCGCGCCCCCGCCATCATGGCGCGCCGCAAATAATCCGAATCGCTCTGTACCGACATAATGATGATTTGAGCGCGCGGCACAAGTTCGGAAATCCGCTGACTGGCGCCAATACCATCTATGCCTGGCATGTTAATATCCATAAGGATAATGTCAGGCTGATCGGTTTGGGCCATTTCAATAGCTTGTTCGCCAGTTCCAGCTTGATTAACAACTTCAACGTCTTGCTCAAATTGAAGTAGCTTACGCACATTTTCCCGTGTTTCGGGGAGGTCATCTACAATTAGCACACGGATGTTATCTGACATCATTCACCCAAGAAGTTTTCTTTTGTTTTATTGCCGTTTGTTTTATATGGCAAGTTACAATTATATAATAAAACATTTTTTACTAACATAATCATACACTTATAGGGGACACTATGGCAAGGTAAATCAAATTACAGTGGGGATCGAGTGTTTTTGAGACATGTTATCACCAGCAGAAAGATTTGTGATGTCTTTTATCATACTCTGATCGATAATGAGGTGTCAAGATTCCTGACACACGGAAGATATATGAAATTGATAAAAGAGAAGGTAAAAAAAGAAAGGCCCTATCTTGAAGATAGGGCCTTTGCTACTAAACGAATTACTAATATATCTTTGAAATTTATGTTGAAAATACTGTTCGATTAGCCGAGACCAGATGTAACCCGACTGAATACGTTGCCGATCTGGGGGCCGAGCAGCGTCAAAATGGCGATGACCACGACAGCTACCAATACGAGCACGAGCGCGTATTCAACCAAACCCTGACCGTCTTCACGATGTAAGAATAACATTAGCTTTTGCCTCCTTATAAGGTTTACAGGACTTAACTTTTATTTAAACCAATTCTCTGTCTTGAGACAGAGTGGATTACTTGCAACTGCATCTAATATGGAGCTTATTCCAGAACGCTTACAAGTAATCTTAAGAAAAACTTAGAGTTAGTTTATCGTTTAAACAGGTGAATATCAATAGGAGCGTTGTACCAAATGGCGGGTCACACGGCCGTTTCTACCTCTACGGGAATAGTAAACTCAACACGGGTACCTTGACCGAGACTGCTTTGGATATTCATTTTACCGCCGAGCATCTCAATACGTTCACGGTGAGCAGAAAGACCAATGGTACGCGCACTGCTGCCTAAAGCCTCTTCGACATTAAACCCACTGCCATTATCTTCAACTACCGCCATGATTTGATCTCGCTCTAGATCCAACAGCACCTGGATTTGGGTAGCGCGGGCATGGGACAACGAATTATTCAAAAGTTCCTGCACGCTGCGAAATATAGTGACTTCGACATGGCTCTCCAGACGACGCTCGACGCCGGTCACAGTGATAGGAACAGTAATGCCGTTCTTCTCCTGAAAAGATTCTACGTATCGACGCAGCGTCGGCACAACGCCCAAATCATCCAACATCATTGGTCGCAAATCGAATATGAAGTTCTTAACATCGTTGAACGTTGACGCAGCCGCGCTCTTAAGAGCGTTCAATTCCGTTTTCGCCCGATCTGGGTTCACATCAAAAAAGCGCTGGCAAATTTCAGCTTGAAGGATGAAATTGCTTAACGAAGACGCCGGCCCATCGTGCATTTCACGGACAAGGCTTTGCTTAGCCGACTCTTCCGTTTGAATGACACGGATAATGCTAGAAAGATCGCTTTCTTTAGGGCGCGACCTCTCTGCCTCTGGCAACGAAGCGGTATGGCCTGCGAGATCAATGAGACGACGCTGAAACTCAGCCAGACGCTCCAAGTTCCGTTGATCGCTTTGTAATTTCTCCAATTGCCCGCGCATAGTGTACAAACGCTGCTGAACATCGGTCAGCGTACTATAAACTTCGCGGATATAGTCGCGCGGCAATGTCTCAAAATTGGTTTTTAGCTGTCGCTCCTGGCTTAGCGCCTGCCCATTTCGCTGGGCCAAGCGCTCGACTTCAGCGGCGCTTTGTTTGATCAAAATATCAATTTCTTTGAGATCTCTTTGCGTCTGCTCGTGATCTTTAATCGCCTCTTCGATAAATGCCTGAAAAGTGCGATCTCCGTGTGATGTGGTTTGCTCTGCCATTGACGTAAGTTCCCAAGTTCAAACGATTTACGCTTGCCGATCCATTAAATGTTTGGCGGTTTGTCTCTTAAAATAATCAGCGGAACAAACTGCCAAACTTTGAGGTGTCACGGTTATCAGTTTTTAAATTATAAACCGTGACACACTTAACTCCGCGTATTTTCCAGCCGCACCCAACCATGACGCAAGGCATAAACGGCCGCTTGCGTCCGATCATCAACGCGCAATTTGCGCAAGATGGCGGTCATGTGATTTTTGACGGTTTGATGGCTAATCCCTAACTTGTATGCAATTTCCTTGTTGCTCATGCCACGTGTAACGTGTTCTAATATCTCCATTTCACGAGGAGAGAGGGGGACAAACACATCTTCCGTATCACTGATCAGCGGGCCGGCGAAACGGCCGATTTTTTCTTCAATCCAATCCACAACTTCGTCATGGTTCATGATTTTCTCGCCGACCACATAGTTGCCTTCGCGAACGGTACGGATGATGCCAATGAGGGCCTCCGGCGTTATGTCTTTGGGGCAGTATGCAGAAGCCCCAGCGCGAAAAGCGTGAAAAACTTGTTCGGCGTCGTCATAGCCCGTAATCATAATAATTTTCATGCCGGGAAGTTGGCCCTTAATTTTACGGGTTACTTGAAGGCCGTTAATGGTTGGCAAATTGATGTCCATTAAAATGACATCGGGGTTAATTTCATGCACCAATTCCAGGGCGACCTCGCCATCGGCCGCTTCGCCGACAACGTTCAAATTTATGTCTGTTTCCAAGACATCGCGAAGCCCCTGACGAAAGACGGGATGATCATCAACAATGAGCACTCTGATTAGTTCTGACACGATATTGACCTCTCTATTTTAGCAATGATTTGCTCATACTCTCGTAAAATATCAGGTTCAACCTGATTCGATGATATGGTAATGGTAACAGCATGGTGATGTTAATCAGTGTATGAGGGTGTTGGGATAAGCCAGTATACCATGAAAAAGAAGGCACTGGCAACCAGGATTATGGTAAGTTTAGCTGATAAACGGCCGTATTATTCCACCCATTCTCTCTAGTCCAGGCAAAATCAGCATCAAACAACAGGGTTGCCAACTCTGACCTCGTTATCTCCTCGTAAAGCCAGCCGGGCGCTGTGACCAGATAGGCGGCATGACTGCTAAGCACATAATCGGCCAGACTATTCTCATCATCAAGTAAGGGTATGACTTCAGGGGTGATCAGGCCGGCCAGATCGAGCAACGGCCGTTCTGCGAAGTAACCGATGGCGCCAATATCATGCGCTGCAATAAGCGCATCGGACGGCGTATTCTCGGCCAACCAGTACGCCGTCGCCACCATCTCGCCTTCAATAAAGGCCACCTCTTGCGCGTATTGTTGTCCGCCCAACAGCATGAAGCCCAGCAGCAATGCCGCAAAGGTGAGCCGCGCCACATTTTTGACAAGGAACGCGGCGCCATTCGCGCTCAATCGATTGAACAACCACAGCCATCCGGCCAAACCGAATAAGACCCAGATGGGAACGGCCGCTAACAGGTAACGGCCGTGTTGATAAGTAACCGGCAATCGCCAGGCATACAGGGCGACATGCCCACCCGCCCAAAGGAGTGGCAGCAAACGGCTTAACTGTCTCCGCTGCCAATCCGAACGCAGCGCCAGCCAGCCAGCAACGACCAAACCAGGCAGCAGCAATAAATGCGCGCCGCTCATCCCCTGCCAGCCTTGTTCTGGGCCGCCCAGACTAAAATATAGCAAGCGCGCAAAGCGGGATGCCAACGGTTCGGTCAATAACGTCGCGTATTCTGTCTGTTTGGCGTAAAAGGTGTTGGGCCAAACGCTGCCGCTGGACCACAAATTGAAGACGAAATACGGGATGAGGGGAAGAACGGCCGTGCCGCCATACACACTTACTCGCTTCACCCGTTCCGCAAACACGCCTGCGCCTAATCCCAACCCGACCGCAATCAACAACAGCAAAACCACGCCATCTGGCCGCGTTAAAATGAGCAAACCAGATAAAAGACCCGTGACAATTAAAGACTGGAGACTGGAAACTTGCCACTTGCCACCTGCCGCTTGCACACTTGCAAACTTGCTTACCAAAGTCAGCCCCAATGCCGCAAATAACAGCGTTTCCATACCGCTGGCCACCGCCCAAACCAACGGCCAGGTGAAAACCAGCGTCACTCCAGCCAGCCAATCCTTTTCGGCCCAATTCGGCCATAACTGCCGCCAGAGCCGCATCCCGGCCCAGGCTAACAGCCACAGCGACAACCCGCCCAACAAAAAGGCCCACAGCAAGTAAGGCAAGCGCAGGAGGTAGCCAACGGCCAGCAGCAATGTCCACAACGGCGCGGTTGAGCCGGAGCTAACGACGCCGGGAATGTATTCCCAACGCCCGTTCCTGACCAGATTGCGGGCATAGGTTTGATGAATCCAGGCATCGTCCAGGGGAAACCCCATCCCATCGCCAACCGCCGCCAACCCGATAAACCAGGCCATCGCTAACAAAACCGCGCCGCCGATTAACCAAAACCGCTTATTAACAGCCGTCATTCGGACGGCTCCAATTCGTACAACTTAAATCCTTCTGCAAATTCGCCGATGCATTTTAGTTCAGAATACTGTATCGCGCCCTCATACAATTCGGTTAAGGGCGGCGGACGATTGGGGTCGAGAACGAGGTAATTGACCCCATAGCGGCGCGCGGCGGCGAGCATGATGTCTGGCGGCTCATTGGGAACAACGACGGACGGAAGGGCGGTATGATAGTAAAAGCCGGGCGGATCGCCAGTCATCACAACGGCGTCATCAGGCAGAATGGCCTGGATTTGACGGTAAACGGCCGCTTCCTCTTGCCGCAAAGGTTGGCGCAGCGAGACAGCCATACTGACAACAAAAACGACGACAACAAACATGCCGGCAAACAGCGGCTTGGAACGTTCCGGCTCCCAATGTGGCAGACGAGCGGCCATCCAATCCACAGCGATGCCAATCCCGGCAGCGGCCAGAGCCATTGACCAGGGCCACAACGCTGTCGAGGTGTGCAGGAGGCTGCCGCGCTGACCGGGCAGGGTAAAAACCAGGCTCATCAGGCCAAAGACAACAGGCGCATACCAGGTAAACGGCCGTAAAAACCGACGCATCTCCTTATCTCGCCCCAACTTAATCCAAGCCCAGACGAAGAAGAAGGTGAAAACAGTTAATCCTGTCACGCCAATAAAGGTTTGCGCCGCCAGCGACAACGCTTGCAGCTTGGATTGCAGGATGTTGTCCCAGCCCCAGGCCAGAAAGCCTTGCCAATCAGAATGACGCCCGTAAGCGAACAAATCATTGTAATCAGTGAGAAAGATAGTTTCCGTGCCAACGGTGGATAACGGCCGTCCCGTCACCCGCCAGGTGCGCCAAAACCAGCCGCCCATGATGAGAAAGTAGCCGAGGGTAAAAACCAGGAGATTGGAGATTAGAGATTGGAGATTGGCCTTTAATCGCTTAGTCTCTAGTCTCCGATCCCTAATTCCTAAAAGCCACACCCAGCCGCCAACAACCAGCAGCAAAACCCCATCGGCGCGGGCAAGATGGCTGAGTCCGGCCATTAACCCGGCGATAAACCAGGCGACGGCCGTTTTACCGCCCCCTTTTTGCGCCCAGGCCAACGCCAGCAGGCAGCCGCCGCCTGTCCAGGCATACAGGGCGAAGGTAGACGGCTGCGCCCAATACGCCGTGTAATAACCACCAGCAGCAGTAAATAGGGCGGCCGTTCGCGCCTGCCAACGCTGCCCGCCCGACAACTGCCAACTGATGGCGTAGCTCATCAAGGACAGCAGCCCGGCCATCAACCAAAAGGGAGCCTGGGCGGCGCGGAACGTGCCGCCCAGCTTGTAGCCAACGGCAGCGATGATAGAGGGTAAGGGCATCCAATAGGTGTGGCTGGGCGTGGGCAAGCCGGCCGGGTCATCCAGATATTGCCAGATGATTTCTTCGGTGAACCCTTCGCCGGAGGCCAACCGCCAGCCATTGGTCGTGTAGTAGTAGGCGTCAAAATAGGAGGGATGCTCCATCCGCAGCGCCCAAAACGCCTGCACGAGCAAGGCCACGCCCGTAATCCACACCCAATCTTTTACCCAGGACCGTTTTAATAATTCAGGCATCTGCCAACCTCGTTACCAATTGCGCTGATTTTTATCGATTTAGCCAAACCCAATCACAAATCCCAGATTACGGAGTTTCATCACTTGTTCGCGCAAATAGTTGAGCGATGGGATCAGCGTAAATTTCATCCCAATCGTCGCTGGCGGCAAGTATGACAGTTAACGGGCTGCCGCGTTCCATCAAAACGTAACCCACATCGTATTTGTCGAGCGGGCCGCGCCAATTGGCGGTTACGTCAAAGGTTTGACGGTATTCGAACAGGAAATCGTCGCCGTAAACATCGGCACGGCCGTCTACAAATACCGGCAATCCGCGCCAAATAAGGTAGCCGCCCCAGTTGTAGCTGTTGTAGATACGGGTGTCGGTTAAACCAGCTTCTTCAATAAAGTCAACGGCCGTAACCGGATAAACCTCGGCAATCGCCGCCTCATTTTCCAACGCTTTGCCCGCCGTCCAAACGCCGGCAGCCAAAAAAGCTAATACAAAAACGGCCCAATTAACTGTTCGCATGATGGCGGGCAGATTCGGCTCTGGCTTCTCACCACTCAATAAAGCGTAAGCGCGGGTTCCGGTGGCGGCGTTCAGCCAGTGGCGGCTGATGATGGGGGCGGCGACGATGGCGAAAATGGGGATATTGCGCGCCGAAATGAGGCCAGCCGCCGCCGTGCCGCCAAAAAGGAGCAGTTCAGTCCAGGACGGCCGTTGCCGACTCCACAACCAACTGGTCACGCCCAGCGCCATCATCACGCCAAACGGCCAAAACATGGCTAAATGAAAATCAGGCGAGCGCCATTCCTGAATGTAGGCCTGCATCGAAGGGCTGCCCAAGGTCAAAAAGGGATAAATCCACAAAGCCGCCCCGCTGGGATTAAGGGCGGAAACGAAAAATGAAGCGGTCGTGATGGCAAAAAGCAGGCGTGTAGAACGCTGAATGCTGAACGCTGAACGCTGAAAACTGAAATGCTCAATCGCATCACCAACAGCGTAAACGGTCAGAATGGCGACGCCGAGCAAGTAACCGCTGTGCAAGTTGGCCCACACAATCATCAGTAAAGGCAAAGCTAAGAGGATGGGGTTTTTCCATTCGCCGCTCTTCCAGCGTTCGATGATGTGGATGAAGGCGGCGGCAAACAGTAAATTGAAGATTTGCGGCCGCGCGCCCCAAACGATGGCCGACGTAGACGCCGCTAATAAAACCACGAATGCCGCCAGAAACGGCCGTCCGGCGCTCACACGGTAAACCAGCCAAAACGTCCAGGTTATCAACAAGGCAAAGACAACCATCAGGCCAGAGAGGCCGGCCAGTTGGTAGACGCCCCACATAAACGCCTGCGACAGCCATTCATGCGTTACCCATTCGTGATGGGGCACGGTGAAGGAAAACAAATCTTGCTGGGGAATGCCCTGCTCCCAAATTGCCTCGCCGGCGCGCAGATGCCACCACATATCGGGATCAAGCGTTTCGCGCGCAGCCATGGCCAACAAGGCGATGATAAAGAGAGCGACAAATAGGCGTCGGGTTGTCATAAATGGTTCTTTCCAGCTATCCAGCTACGATGGCCGCCGCTTCACTTCGGCGAACAATGGCGAACGCAGAAGTCCCCACCGATTAAGCCGAAATTGGAGCGATGTTTTCAAGACGCCCACCCCATAGGTCATTGAATCAGTAAAATTGATCGAAGAAGAATCATCCATATACCGCGTCGGACAAGAAATTTCGCCAATGGCATAGCCGCCGTAAATAATCTGGCTCAACATCTGGTTATCATACACGAAATCGTCGGAATTGTATTTCAATGGCAGCGCCTGCAAAACTTCACGCGTGAAGCCGCGATATCCGGTGTGGTATTCTGATAATTTATAAGCAATGATGAGGTTTTGTACGGCCGTTAAAAAACGATTAGACACATATTTATAAATCGGCATTCCCCCCTTTAATGCGCCCACGCCCAAAATCCGCGACCCCAACACACAATCAAACAACCCCTGCGCCAATAAAGAAGCCATCGCCGTAATCAACCGGGGCGTATATTGATAATCGGGGTGCAGCATAATCACAATATCTGCGCCCATCTCCAAGGCAGTTTTATAACAGGTTTTCTGATTGCCGCCGTACCCCAGATTTTGCGGATGAACGACAGTCTTAAGACCTAACTCCTCGGCCACATTGACCGTATGATCTTGGCTGGCATCATCTACCAACACCACTGCGTCCACGATGCGATGGGGGATCTCCTCATACGTGCGCCGCAGGGTTTGTTCGGCATTATAAGCCGGCATTACCACGACTAGCTTTTTGTCATGAATCATAACTTACAACTTTGCCGATCTAAATCGACCACGCATACAAAATGGCGCCGAGAGCGCAATTATAAAAATGGGTAAGATTGCCTTGTAAGCAAATTCTGACCAAAGAATATGCTGATCATAGAACGTCTGGTCAAATAAACCCCATAAAAAAACAGCCCATCCCCCAATATACACAAGCGTCAGCCCAAGAAGCGCAGGACGATACCAATTGGGTCGAGAACGTTGAAGACCAGCCAGAATTAATATCAATACAGGGGGCAAAATGACCGTATGCATCATGCCTACGAGGGGCATAACCAACATCCAGGCCGCTACGCTAAGCGACAAGCAGCCAGCAAAGGCCAAACTGTTAGCCGCCATGTTCCTATTCTTGACAAAAATGAGGGCCGTTACTACCAACAATCCCCCAGCGACAAGCTGATACGGGTTCCAAATTTGATCCAGGACAGACGATAAAGGGATGTAGCCGCTTAAAGAATCTATAAATTTGAAAACCCACCCTGGCTGGAAGATTTCGGCGACAGCCCACAGGCCAATACCTGTCAAAGCAAATCCCAGGATAAAACGCCAGCGTCGCTGCCACAACGACCATAACAATAAGAAAGCAAGAAGTAAAAAGGTGGCTTGCGGTTTAAAGGTGAGGCCTGTCGCCCAAATGCCAGCCCATCCGTACTTTTCTTGGCGCAGAGCTAAATAAGACAGGGCGAAGCTCAATACGCCGATGGTGTTGAATTGTCCCCAAATGGTGTGCTGCAAACTTGGCAAAAAGAGTACGGCAGCAACAAGAAATAGGGTAATTTGATTAATTGTTACCGGCCACTGCATGTTTTGGATAAGCTGCCATAGGGCATAAAGATAGAAAAGTTGTACGGCCGTTGTCCAAACAAGATGCGCCGTTGGGTATGACAACAGGGCCAATGGGCCGGTAAAAATCAACAAATGGGCCGGGTAATAGTAATTGGTAGATTTATGGATTGGATCGCCGCCATAAACGATCTGTGCGACCTCTAAGCCATTGCGTTCATCATAAAGATTTCGATCTTCAGCAAACAATTGCGCTGTAGCATACCAGCGCAGGTGAATATCAGATTTATTGCGAATGAAGGGGACGCGATTAAGGATAATAGCAACGCCCACGCTAAAAAGAAGGCCAACTAGAAGTAGAATATGTTTTTTCTTCTGCGTGTCTTGCTGCGTCATGTTATAAATCACAACGATAGAAACAGTCTGTGCATTTTATCCGTTGACTAAAAGGACGGCCGTCGCGCATAAATCGTAAATAAATCGCCAAAATTAACGGGGACGGCCGTTTCCTTCAGGCCCAGGGTATTGATCAGCCCAGTCGCCAGGCTTCCCAGCGGCCTGTTTAGCGCCGCCACGCGCGTCGCCAGATAGCCAAGGCGCAAATAACGCCCCTGCGCGCCTGCCCAAACAACCTCGAATCCATTTTTGACCAGCATTTGGGCCAAAGTTTTTTGGCTAAAATAGTAAAGGTGCATGTCCATAAACCAGGGCCAGCGCGATCCCATCAGCCGGGCTGCCAGACTATCCACATCCATCGTGTGCAAGACCAGCCAACCGCCGGGAGCGAGCAGCTTATACGCTTTGGCAATCTCGCCCGATGGGTCGTCTACATGCTCGATGACATCCCACATCGTGATGACATCGAACTGCCGCCCACCTAATTCGGGCGCGTCTTGCGTGCCCAAAATGACGTTTAGCCCCTGTCGCTGCGCTTCAGCGGCGGCCCAGGCCGAAGGCTCGACGCCCCAGGCGTCCCAACCAGCGGCAACGGCCGTTTCCACAAACACGCCAATGTACGCGCCAATATCCAGCAGGGAACGGCCGTTCGCCGGCCCAGTTTGTTTTTCTAGCGCTTGTAGATGCTTGCTGAAAGTTAGCTCTCTCCCTTCTCGCTCTTTAAGATAGGCGTCGTCTTCAACGGCCGTGTACGCATCCAGCAATTCCTCATCCGACCAACGCGGGTTGGCATACACAAAACCGCAGTGATTACACTGCACAATCTGGGCGTGATGCCCGTAACCGGGGCTGGTGCAGCGAAACACATCCACTTCCAGCCTTTCCCCATTTATCGTCGCCGGATGGCGCACATGCCAATCATCCCGGCCGCATAAATTACAATTAACGCTTACCATCATTCAGTCACCGGCATAGCGGCCTGCCTCGGCTCTCGCCCGCGTAAACGACGCACAAATAACCGAAGAACCGTAAGCTGGCCCTTAATCACCTCATTCCGCGAGATTTTAGTCGTCCCCTTGCGCCGGTCTTCAAAAATAATCGGCACTTCGCCAATTTGCCAGCCGCGTCGTTGACACATGAACAACATTTCCACCAAGAAAGAGTAACCGCTGGAGAAAATTTCATCCAGCGGGATAGATTCCAACACTTCGCGTCGATATAAGCGAAAACCGGCCGTAGCGTCTTTCGCCTTCAACCCCAACAAAAAGTGAACAACCCCATTGGAAATCCGGCTCAACATCACCCGTTTCCAGGCGCAATGCAGCGACCCGCCCCCCGGCACATAGCGCGATCCAATCACCACATGCTTTTGGCTGCTCAAGGCAATCATAGCGGGAATATAGCTTGGATTATGGGAAAAATCAGCGTCCATCGTCATAATACGGTCCGCGCCAACTTCATGAAGCGCTTTCTTAAAACCGGCGATGTAAGCGGTTCCCAATCCCATCTTGCCAGGACGGTGTATGACATGGACGCGGTCGGGCTGTTTAACCGTCCAGGCGTCGGCCAAATCGCCCGTGCCATCAGGTGAATTATCATCCACCACAATGACGCCGACTGGCTCTGGCAGCCCCAAAATCTGCGTAATGAGATCGTCGAGGTTGTCGGCTTCATTATAGGTGGGTACGATTATAAAGGTTTTTATAGTATTCATTTGGTTTTCTTTTCAACTGTCATTCACTAATTGGGCGGATTGTAACGGGATTAAACTACGATGGCAATGGCCTGATATTCCTCATACCTATCATGAAAATCGGTATCTTATCGCGCAACCGACATCTTTACAGCACCAATCGTTTGGTGGAAGCGGCTCAAGCGCGGGGACATGATGCGCGGGTCATTGACACATTGGCCGTAGCCATTGAGATTGGCGTGGCCGACGATCACGACGCTGGCGTCAAGGTGATTGAATCGCCGCCAGTTCGCGGCAGCCGCTGGGGGATGCTCCCCGATGCGACGACTTTTTTGCCGCAGGTTGACGCCATCATTCCGCGCATTGGCTCTTCGATTACCTACTACGGGGTGGCGGTGGTGCGCCAATTTGAAGCGAATGGGGTGTTGACGACGGCCGCTTCGCAAGCCATCGCCCAATCGCGGGATAAATTGCACAGCATTCAAATTATGCGTCAGGCGGGGCTGCCGGTTCCCAAAACGGCCGTCATCGTCAAACCAGAAGGTCTGTATTCCGCCATCCAAGCAGTGGGGCCGCCGCCCGTCGTCGTCAAGCTCATCCAGGGCACGCAAGGCCGGGGGGTGATTTTGGCGCGCAACTGGCAAACGACGGCGGCCGTCCTGGAGAAGTTGCGCGCTTACAATAGACAAGCGCTCGTTCAAGAGTATGTGCCCGAAGCCAAGGGGCGCGATTTACGCATTATTGTGGTCGGAAACCGCTGTGTGGCCGCTATGATGCGGATTGCTCCGGCGGGCGATTTTCGGGCGAATTTACATCGTGGCGGAACGGCCGTTCCCATCGCCCTTGACCCAGAAACCGAACAAATCGCCCTGGCTGCCGCGCAAGCGCATGGACTAAGCGTCGCCGGCGTAGACATCATCCAATCCCAACGCGGCCCCCTGTTGTTAGAACTCAACTCATCGCCGGGACTGGAAGGCATCGAAACCGCCACCGGCAAGGACGTGGCCGGCGCGATCATCCATTTTCTGGAAGAGGAACTATCGCGCCGCCCCGAAACCAAAACGCCCTAACTCAAGTAGGGCGTCATCTACCAATCGGCGATCCATCTGCTCGAAAACCGGCTATCCTTCCATCTTATCATCGCCATCCAAGTCATCTGGAATCAACCCTTGCCGTCTCGCTTCTTCCAAAGAGAAGCCGCCAGAACTCCCCACTGCATCATTTTCCGCCATGGCTTCATCCCAAAACGCATTCAATTCGCTCGTATCATTCAATCCGCCCGCTTCTTTCGCCAACATTTCGGCCAATTCTTCTGGCTCCACATCCAGCCAGGCCTCGCTTTCTTCTTCCGGTTCGGGTTCGGGTTGAGCAAGCAATTCTGGCTCATCAACTTCAGGCGGCCTTTCCGGCTTTGGGGCTGGCGGCAATTCGGCAACTGGCTCAGCGGGGAACGGTTGCTCTGGCGCTGGTTGGCTGGCTTGTGGCAGCAGCCCTAATAAATCTTTGATGGCGCGCTGGGCAAAAACCCAAATCGTGCCGATTCGGCCGCGCCGGGCCTGCACAGGAAAGAACATGGCTAGAAAATAGTCGGCCCCGATATTGAGCATGTACAGTTCAAGCGTTTTGCCGACATGATATTGGAAGGTGAATGGTTCAGGGCTGTTTAGCTCTTGGGCCAGCAAAAAGCTATCTTTCAAGTTTCGGGTCAGGATGGCGGTTAGCTGCGGGGTATTGGGAATACGGCCGTCTCCCACCTCCAACACCAGTTCTCCCGATGCTTTTGCCAGGGAGAGCTTGGCTGCGCCCGTTTCTGTGCGTAATGCCTCTAGCCGTCTACGAACGCGGTCGGGCACGGCCGTTGCCGTCGCTTGCTTCTTCCGTTTCGGCTGAGCCAGCACAACCGATTCGCCATACAATGCCTTGTGCACTGCCGACAACATCTCATCCGTATCCAAAGGCTTCGGGAAATAACGTATCACACCTAGCTCTTCCGCTTCCTGCCGTCCCTGGCTGGATGAATACGCCGTAATCATAATAATCGGTGTGTGCGCGCGAATCCGCTTCGTTTGACGCGCCAAATCAAAGCCGCTCATACCTGGTAAGCGCACATCCGTAATCACCAGGTCAAAATCGGTGCGCCGCAGCTCCATCAGGCCCTCTTCCGCCGAAGGAACCGCCAACACTTCATAATCCTCATTCGACAATTCCAGCATAGAGCGCAAAAACTCTAGCATCTCAAAATGATCGTCCACAACCAGGATTTTTTTCTCAGCCATAAGTTACTTTACCGCCATTTATATTCCCGCGGCTCCCTAACCGGCCAACTTCGCCTGGGTCAATTTACTAGCTCCAACTTCCCCGGTTTCTAACAACCAACAGGCCGCATAATGTTCGCCGCCATAATCCTTGAACGGGGGTTCTTCCTGGGCGCATTTGTCGAAAGCCAGTGGGCAGCGGGTATGGAACCGGCACCCCGATGGCGGATTTAGTGGGCTGGGCACATCCCCTTCCAAAATAATCCGCTGGCGTTTCAGCGTAGGATCTGGCACAGGGATAGCCGACATCAACGCCTGCGTGTAAGGATGCAATGGATCGGCATACAAATCGCTTTGGCTGGACATTTCAACCATTTTGCCCAAATACATCACCCCCACCCGGTCGCTGAAATGTTCAACCACGCTCAAATTATGGGCGATAAACAGATAAGTTAAGCCAAAATCCTTTTGCAGCTCACGCAAAATGTTCAACACCTGAGCTTGAATGGACACATCCAGCGCCGAAACAGGCTCGTCGCAAACAATGAATTTGGGTCGCAGCGATAGGGCGCGAGCAATACCAATACGCTGGCGCTGTCCGCCAGAGAATTCATGCGGGTAACGGCGGGCATGGTCGGCCCGCATCCCCACCCGCGACAACATCTCTATCACGACATCGTAGCGTTCCTGGGCCGTCTTATCGGTATGGATGCGTAACCCTTCAGCGATGCTTTCACCGACCGGCATACGGGGGTCCAGAGAGGAGTAGGGGTCTTGAAAGATAATTTGCATATCGCGGCGCATTTTCTTCAACTGCTTGGCATTCATATCAAACAGGTTTTGATCGTCAAATACCACGGAACCAGATGTTGCGGGAACTAAATTCAAGATCGTGCGGCCTACAGTCGTTTTGCCACAGCCGGATTCGCCTACCAAACCCAATGTTTCGCCTTCGTAAATATGGAAGCTCACATCGTCTACCGCTTGTACCCAGTCTGTTACGCGCTGAAACAAACCTGAGCGCACTGGAAAATGCTTAACCAGGTTTTTGACTTCTAACAAGACCCGTTGCTTTTGGGGTTCGTCACGGCCGTTTGATTGGATATTGTCTGCCATGTTTGCACCTTCTCCTCTGTCTTCTCTTCGCCCAATATCGCCATACTGCTCAAAACGCCGCAGCGCTTATTCATACAGCCAGCATCGCGTCCAGTGATCTTTGCCCACCTGTTTCAGCTCCGGCTCCTCAACCGTACACCTCTCCAGATTGTTTTCTACACGCGCCGCGCAGCGGGGCGCAAATTTGCATCCGGCCGGCAAGTTAATCAAATTAGGCACCGTGCCCGGGATAGTTGTCAACTCTTTGTCGGCCTGACCCAACACTGGGGTCGAGCCAATCAGCGCCGCCGTATACGGATGCTGGGGGTTTTGGAAAAGTTCGACAATGGAAGCTTCTTCAACAATACGCCCAGCGTACATGACATTTACCCGATCGCACATCTCAGCCACGACGCCCAGATCATGGGTGATCAGGATAATGGCCGTATCCATCTTGGCGCGCAAATTACGCATTAAATCAAGAATTTGGGCTTGAATGGTCACATCCAAAGCGGTGGTCGGCTCATCGGCAATCAACAATTCAGGTTCACAGGCTAAAGCCATAGCAATCATAACGCGTTGGGCCATCCCGCCGGAAAGCTCATGCGGATAAGCGTTAACGCGCGACTCGGGTTCGGGGATTCCCACCATTTGCAAAAGCTCGACAGCTCTTTGTGCGCCGTCATCCTTGCTCAAATTCTGGTGAATATGCAGCGCTTCGGTCAACTGATCGCCCACGCGGAACACGGGATTTAAGCTGCTCTGCGGCTGTTGGAATATCATGGAAATCCGATTGCCGCGAATATTCGTCATTTGGGTTTCGGAATAGTTAACCAGATCGCCATTGTCAAAGAGAATTTCACCCTCCACAATTCGACCTGGCTGTCCGATGAGTCGCATAATGGATAAGGAGGTGACGCTTTTACCGCAGCCAGATTCGCCAACGAGTCCTAATACTTCGCCCCGCTTGACTTTCAAATCAATCCCATCTACAGCACGAACGATACCCGACTCAGTGAAGAATTGGGTTTTCAGCCCTTTGATTTCGAGAATGTTGTTATTTTCCACGTACCTCTGCCTCTTCCCTGTTTCCTAATGCGCGAATTAGGATATTGTTTGAATGGGTTCAATAGATTGTCCACAGTTGTTGCTGCGGCGCCGATGGAGAAATAGTACCTCAAATTAAGGGAATAATCTAACGCTTTTCTTGTATGTTGATTTCATACAGGTTCCACAATGCTGAGGATTGTGTGGGGTTGATTTTTAGGTTGCTGACGTTGGGCTGGGCCGCCGCCACTTTGAGCCGGGGAAACAAGGGGATGACGGGTAAGTTTTCGGCAAAGATGCGTTGGGCTTGCTGGTGCGCTTCTTCATGGGCGGGCTGGCCGGGCAATGTCCGAACGGCCGTTTCACAAGCCGCATCAAATTCAGGGTTCCACCAACCCGTTTCATTGGCTCCGTCCCAACCGCCGTAGGGTTGACCGGCGGCGCGGTTGATTTCTGTGTCTGGCCCAGTAATTTCCCAAGACGCATACAAGAAACAGGATGGCTCGCGATTAGTCATCCAAGCAAATTCGCCAAGATCAAAGCGGCGGCCAAACAAGGGGCTATCCGGGCCGTTGGCGTACCATTCGGCATCCGGCAAAAAATAGGGCTGAACGTCTATCCCGCAGTGGCGCATGTCGGCCTGGAAATGTTGCGCGATTTGCTGCTGCATGGCATTGGCCCCGGCGCCTAATGTTACACGGAAAGGCGCGCCAGTTAAGGGGTCTTCGCGGACGCCATCGTTGTTGTTATCCAGATAGCCAGCTTCATCGAGCAAGGCATTGGCGGCTTGAATATCGTGCGGCCATTCAGCTAAATCGCCAGGGAAAAGGGGGTGCGCGCTGGGGATATAACTGTGGAGAAGCATGGAACGGCCGTACAGAATATCATCTATCATCCCTTGCCGGTCGGTGCATAAGGTCATCGCTTGCCGTACGCGAACATCCTCGAACCAATCGGGACGGCCGTCGCCATCGCCGTAATACTGCCAGGAATTCACGCCAAAATCAATGTGCTCGTAAACTGTGCCCATTTGGAAATACGGCCGTATTAACCCATTCGTTTCGGCGGCCAGCAAAAGCGGCGTATGGGCCATATCCAAGTCAATGGGCGTAGCCAGATCGCATCTACCTGCCAGTAAATCGGCAATTACTCGGTCGGCGCTGGGCAAGAATCGAAAAGTTACGCTATCTAAATATGGCAGACCCTCATTGGCGCGATAATAGTAAGGGTTTGGCTCCAAGCGTAAATAATCGCCAGCCGCCCATTCAGTTAGCATAAACGGGCCATCCCCGATTGGTTGATGGCTCGACAGCGGCTCAGTCAATAACTCGGCCGCTGTATAATCGCTCCACAGGTGGCTCGGCAGCGGCGGCCAGAAACGCAAGGCATAATCTGCGTCTCTAAAGCCGGGCAGTCCAACCCAACGGACGCTTAGCTCGCCAGTGGCTTCATAGCTGGCGGTGCGCGCCGTGACAAATTTCAGGGTTGGTGTGTCGGGGTTGGCGTCCAGTTGAAAGCTGTAAACGGAATCAGCGGCTGTAACGGGTTCGCCATCGGCCCAGTAACGCTGTTTCATCGTGAAATCCACCGTCAGTTGGTTCATTTCCACTGGCGCGCCGTCGAAAGCGATTTCCTCTCCCTTCGCATTGAGGATGGTTACGCCCTCGGCTAAAACTGTAATGTCCCCATCCGCATCTACGACCAGTTGGCCCGCTTCAACCGGTATCTGACGCAGCGCGGCGCCTTCACCGGCCAAACTGGGGATGGCGGCTAAGCCTTGCGGTTGAATGGCGTAAGAAAGGGTGGTGTAATTATTCTCGAAGATCGCGTGGAGGATAGCCGTTTCCACAGCCATCGCGCCGCCATAGGGGTAAAGCGTGGCCGGCTCTTGGGATACGCAAACGACCATGTCTTTACGCGGCTCCGGTTCGGCGGTAGCGGTTTCTTCCGGCTCGGCCGCCTCAGCAATGAAGATTGTTTCGGGAACGGCCGTTTCTACCACAATGCGCGTAACCGTTACAGTCGTTGGCGGTCGGGGGTGGGTTTGACAAGCGACTAACGCTATCCCGAACGCCCCAAAAACGGCCGCGCACAGCCATCGTCTATGCCTGCTGCTCATAACGCAACCTTATCACAATAATTCGGATGGGCAAAAGAGACAGAGTGGCAAAGCAACCGAGCCGCGAAGCGGTAAAGCGGCCAATAAAGACAACTAACCCTCGCACTGCTATCAAAGTTTATTGGGGTTAATTCCAGCCATGTTCAAAATGGCTAAAACTGGCGGCGCATTCACAAAACAAGATTTCAGATGCTCTTCCTGCAGCGGTTCGGCCGTTTGTTTAATAAATTCAGCGGCAATCGTGCGATGGACGGCAGCAATCGCCTCATTGTCCACCACATGGCTAATCGTCGCATGCAGCTTCCACAGCACGCCCCGATCCACCGATGTTTGCGCGGCCAACATCGCCGCGTTCAACTCGGTCACAGCCGCTTCGCGTTGGCCTTGATGAAATAGTAATTCGCCGCGCACAAAAGCGGCCAACGCCCGGTATCGGTCAGCGTTTAACGTTTCCGCAGCCTGCTCCAACTCAGCCACAACCAGATCGGCTTGATCCACATACGGCCGTCTCAAATATGCGCGAGCCAGATTATACAAAGACAACGCCTCCTGCTCACGGTTGCCCAAATGGCGCGCGCCATCCAAAGCCAATTGCAAATAAACCAGCCCTTCCTCGAATCTTCCCTGTTCCACCAAATCCACGCCTAAATTGCGCTGTATTTCCGGCTTGAGCAAGTTAGCGCCATATATATTTGCCAGATCCAAAGCCTCTTCATGAAAACGGCGCGCATTGACAATATCGTAAAGCGCCTGATGGCATTCGCCGATGTCAGTCAACGTCTGCACAATACGCCACCGATCATTCAATGAATTAAAAATGGTTAACGCCTCGTGATGCGCGTTAAGAGCGTGTTGATATTCGCCGCGCGCGTGGCGGGCGCGCCCCAGGCTGGTTAGCACCCGCGCCTGTTCTCGCGCCTCCCCCATCTGGCGAAAAGCGGCCAATGCCTGAGTTAAATAACGAATGGCGCTTTCCGTATCTCCTTTTTTGCGGCTTAGAATACCTAACCCGCGCCGGGCGCGACCAACAACCAACAAATTCTGGGCAGTAACGCCTTCCGTCAATGCCTTTTTGTACAAATCGGCCGCCGCTTCATAATCGCCGCGAAAATCGGCTAATTCTCCCAAGCGAACACGGGCGCGGGCAATCTGATCCGAGTCCTCGCTGATTGTCAGAGCCGCTTGATAATCTTTTTCCGCCGCTTCAAAATCGCTGAGCAGCCAGTAACACAAGCCGCGATATTCGCGCACGCGCGCCTGAAAAATACGCGGCGTATCGGCGAAATCCAGCGCGTCGGTGTAATAGCGGACAGCTTTGCGATACTTCTGTTGGCTGGCCGCCTGTCGGCCTTCCCGGTAAGCAGTCAATGCCGCGGCTGTGATTTCTCTAGCGCTAAAAATAGTGGAAATAATTTGCTCGGACATATTTGTATGATACTCGCCACCCCAAAAATGGCAATGAAGGGGACGTGAAACGCGCGGCTCATAGCCTTCCACCTGGTTCCGGGCTTGCTCGGCCCGATTATTGTAAACGTGTAGGCAATGTTGTAATTATGGGTATGATTGAAGCAAAAGACGCAGAAGCGCGTTAATCGGCGCGCTAAAAATTCGAGGAAATATATGTCGCTAACCTTAAAGCAATGTCAAGAAACGGTGGATGAATGGATTAACGAGATTGGGGTGCGGTATTATTCGGAGTTGACGAATACGGCCGTTCTCATGGAAGAAGTTGGTGAAGTGGCCCGACTCATGGCGCGGCTTTATGGCGACCAGAGCTTTAAAAAAAGCGACGAGCAATATAACCTGGCCGACGAATTCGCCGATGTCCTATTTGTGCTGATTTGCCTGGCAAACCAAACCGGAGTGGATTTAACCGACGCTTTTGGCAAAAACATGGACAAGAAAACCAACCGCGACAAAGAACGGCACGCGAACAATCCAAAATTACGTTAGGCTGCTTCCTAACCTGGATAAACCAGAAAAGATTCGTCCGCAAATTTCACAGATTTCACAGATTAAAATGATTCAAAAAAATCTGCGTTAATCTGTGTAATCTGTGGATCATTTTCTTGTACACTGTACAAGGAGTTCATTGGTAAGGGGTGTGTTTCATCTCAGTTGATGTATCGGGAATTGATGAACATTTAGAAAATAAATCGGTAATGGATTGTCATTCCCGCGAAGGCGGGAATCCATG
>JANTGY010000002.1 GCA_024762695.1 Anaerolineae bacterium | reverse complement strand
CGCCGCCATTGTCTACGCCTGAGACGCTGCAAGGCGCCTATGCCCAGGCGCAGGCCGATGCCCGCTGCGATGTGGGTTTGTTTGCCGGGGCCAGCCCTGAACAAATTGATAAATTGCCCCAACTGGGAAGCGATGCAGTCGCGCTAAAAATCTATCTCAACGATACGTTTGGCTCGCTGCGGGTGGAGGATGTGCCTACGCTGCGCGCTTGCTTCCAGACCTGGCCGCACGACAAAATGATTGCCATGCACGCCGAGAAGCAGAGTGTGGCGGTGGGGATTGGATTGGCGGCGACTTACGGCCGTTCCGTTCACTTTTGCCATATCAGCCGCCGAGAAGAAATCGAGCTGATTGCCGACGCCAAAATGCGCGGCTTGCCAGTCACCTGCGAGGTTGCGCCGCATCATTTGTTCCTCGACCAGGCCGACGCAGAACGGTTAGGGCCGTTGGGCGACATGCGACCCTTGCTAGGGACGCCGGATGATGTGGCGGCGCTGTGGGCGCATTTGAACGACACAGTTGATTGCATCGCCACCGACCATGCGCCGCATACGTTGGCCGAGAAGCGTTCGTCAACGCCGCCGCCGGGCGTGGCTGGTTTGGAGACATCGTTGGGATTGATGGTTACGGCCGTTCAACAAAATCGGCTCTCTCTCGACCGGCTAATCCAGTTGATGCACGCTAATCCACGCCGTATTTTTGATTTGCCCGAACAGCCCGACACCCGCGTCGAATTTGAGATGACCCCCACCATCATTCGTAACGAGACGATGTTTAGCAAATGTGGCTGGACGCCTTTTGACGGCATGGAGGTTGCCGGACGTGTGAAAAGAGTTGTTTTGCGGGGCGCGACCGTGTATGAAGATGGCAAAGTGTTAAGCCCGCCTGGGGCTGGGCAAATTATTTGAAATTACGATAACTAGAGTTGTTTCTAATTAACAATTGCACGCGATTGTCATGCCCCCATCTTCTTGAGGGCAGGCTCTGCGAAGGCAGGCATCCATCTTCATTAAAGGAGTGGATTCCCGCCTGAGCGGGAATGACAAGAGCCGAATTTTATAAAGGAACAACGCTGCTAATGTAAAAGTTTGAAGACGAAAGGAGAAAGTATGATGAAAGAATTAACCCCTCTGTTTGATTTAGATGCGATGGAAGCGACGCAGCGTAACGGCAACGGCCTGACTGGGCAAGATGTGCTTTCAGTGGCTCAATTCGACCGGGAGAAACTGGAGTATGTGTTCACACGAGCGCGTGAGATGCAGGCGATGGTTGAAAAGGTTGGCGGAACCGATTTGCTGAAAGGGCATGTGTTGGCTTGTCTCTTTTATGAACCCAGCACGCGCACCAGCTCTTCCTTTATTGCGGCGATGGAGCGGCTTGGCGGCAGCGTCATTCCGATTACTTCTGGCGTAAAATTTAGCTCGGTCAGTAAAGGAGAGACGTTGGCGGACACGATTCGCACGTTGGAACAGTATTCGGACGCGATTGTGCTGCGACATCCGAAGATTGGCTCGGCGCAGGTGGCGGCGGACTATGCCAGCGTGCCGGTGCTGAATGCGGGCGATGGGGCCGGCGAGCATCCAACGCAGGCCCTGCTGGATTTGTTTACGATTCGGGAGGAGTTGGGCCGAATTGATGGGTTGAAGGTGGCGATGGTGGGCGATTTGAAATACGGCCGTACGGTCCAATCGCTGACTAAACTTTTGCTGAACTACGATGTCAGCCTGCGTTTTGTCTCCCCTGAAATTTTACGTCTGCCGCTCAACACGATGAACCAGGTTATTGATGCTGGGAAGGATGTGCGCGAAACGCATGATGTGGCCGATGTGATTGAAAATGCGGATGTCTTATACGTGACCCGCGTTCAAAAAGAGCGTTTTTCCGATATGGCCCAATATGAAGAAGTTAAAAATTATTACGAAATCACGACTGATTTGATGGAAAAGGCCAAGGAGAAGATGGTTGTAATGCATCCGCTGCCGCGCGTGGGCGAAATTCATTACGCCGTGGATGACGATCCGCGCGCCGCCTATTTCCGCCAGGTACAGAACGGGATGTTTATCCGAATGGCTTTGTTAGCGGCCGTTTTGGGGAAAGCGTAACGAGCGTAACGATTGACTTTACCGAAAAAACTAACCGCAAAGGCGCTAAGGACGCAGAGTTTCAGAAGCTGCCAGAGAAAAATCTCCGCGTTCTCCGCGTCTTTGCGGTGAAATTATCCTTTTTTCGGAAGACGCAACGATTGCTGGCAATTTATTGGTTGGATCGCCCCTCATTTTTAGAACTTTGTTGGAATGAGGGGCTTTTTGCGTTTTGTGCGACTATCCAGCCCAGGCCCGATAAACCATGTACCAGAGGGGGACGAGGCCAAGCAGTGAGATGAGTGCGACGAGGCCGAGGGCGACGGCCGTCCAATCGCGGTCATCACCGTTGTCTGCGGGGCGGGCGGGGATGTGAATGGTTTGCGGCAGGGTTGAGGAAACGGCCGTCGTTTCTCGCGCCGCTTCTCGCGCCGGTTCCCGCTGTGGCTCGTCAGAATAGCTCGTTTCCCCATTAACAAGCGAATCTGGGCGTTGGTAAATCTCTGTTTTTTGCTCAGAGACAGGCAGTTGCGCTGCTTGATCGACTGTTGGCGCGGCATTGGGATAAACGGGGCCGGTCTCGGATAAACTGCGTTGGCGATACGCGCTGAGGATGCGGCCTAACTGCCCGGCTGTGCGATAACGGCCGGATGGCTCTTTTGCCAAAATCTTCTGGACAATTTGCTCTAATTGCACCGGAACGGCAGGATTGATGTCGGCAATATGCGGCGGGGTTTCTTGTAAATGTTTGAGCGCCATCGCTGTGGGCGTATCGGCGGTGAAAGGGAGGTGGCCACTGAGCAGTTCAAACAGAATGATGCCAATGGCGTACACATCGGAAGCGGGGGTGGCTGGCTCGCCGGCGGCTTGTTCGGGTGAAAGGTATTGGGGCGTGCCCCATACCTGGCTGGCCTGCTGCTGCGCGGTGGCCTCGCTAATGGCGCGAGCGATGCCAAAATCAGCGACTTTTACCCGGTCGTCGCGGGTTACGAGGACGTTTTGCGGCTTAACGTCGCAGTGGACGAGGTTAGCGCGGTGGGCGTAACCAATGCCGGCGCAAACCTGGATGGTTAAATCGAGGGCGCGGCTGATGGGCATGGGGCCACCGTTGCCATTGTAACGCCGAATCATCTGTTTGAGGGTGCGCCCTTCCACAAATTCCATGACGATGTAGTAGCGGTCGTCATCTTGCCCGATGTCATGGACGGTAACGATGTTGGGATGGGTTAAGTTGGCGGCGGCGTGGGCTTCGCGCTGGAACCGCTGCAAGAATCCAGCGTCGCCAGTCATGCTTTCATGCAGCATTTTTACGGCGACAATGCGGCCCAGCGCTTTGTCCTGGGCTTTGTAGACGCGGGCCATGCCACCGCTGCCTACACGTTCTAATAATTGATAGCGGCCGTTTAAAATCATATCATTTTCTGACATAAGCAAATTGTAATGCAAGCGGGTAGGTATGCAAGTAGTCGGTAAGTTTTCGAGTGGACGCATATGTCTGAAGGCGCATGAATTATAACCGGTAAACCCGCAGATAGGCGATCTTGCAAACTTGCAAACTCTCAAACTTATGATAGCATTTCAGGGTACTCATGGCGGGTATGGTGTAGGGGTTAACACGCCTGGTTGTGGCCCAGGAGATCGTGGGTTCAAATCCCACTACTCGCCCCAGAAGGAACCAGGTTTTACAAGTAATCTGGTTCCTTTTTTTTGCGCCCGTAGCTCAATGGATAGAGTAACTGGCTTCGAACCAGTCGGTTGGGGGTTCGAGTCCCTCCGGGCGTACTATTCAATATCACGGCCGTTCCAGACCATGTTGTTCCAGCATAGCGACATCGTCGAGGAGAACGGCCGTTTCTCCATCGGCTACAATTTCTCCTTCATCCATAATTATCAAGCGTGGAAACAAATCCAGAACCAGGCGCATGTCGTGGGTTGAAACCAGCATTGTCATGGGTAATTCGTGTAGCAAGTTGATGAGCGCGCGCCGTGCGCGGGGGTCTAGCCCGGCCGATGGCTCGTCGAGAACCAGAATCTCAGGATTCATGGATAAGACTGTGGCGATGGCGATCCGCTTTTTTTGCCCCAGACTTAAATGATGGGGCAGGCGTTCCTCAAAACCGGCCATATCCACCATTTGCAGCGCCCGCGTTACCCGTTCGTGAATTTCATCGAGGGGTAAGCCCATGTGCAGCGGGCCAAAAGCCACATCTTCAAAGACTGTGGGCGAGAAGAGTTGGTCGTCGGGGTTCTGAAAGACCATCCCCACCTTACTGCGGATAACGGGAAAATGCTCTTTGGTTACTGGCATCCCGGCGACTTCGACACGGCCGTCTCCCTGGATTAAGCCGTTGAGGTGAAGCATCAGGGTGCTTTTGCCGGCTCCGTTGGGGCCGACCAGGGCAACTTTCTCGCCAGGGGCGATAGATAAATTGACGCCTTTGAGAGCCAGGAAGCCATCAGGGTAGTTGTAGCGGAGGTCTTGAACGAAAAGGGTGGGCAGGCCGCTGTCAGCGGGGGTGGAAATAATCCGATTTTGTTCGGTAGGGTGAAGAATTGGCATAAGCAAATTGGTTAGGCGATTGCGATCAGGTGTCCTATGATTTGAATGAGGGCTAAGAGGAAGATGGCCGCGCCTAATCCGGCCCAATCTTGCCGGGTCAAATCATGCGGGTTCATGGTCATCAATTGGCCGCGATAGCCGCGCGCTAGCATGGCATTGTAGACACGCTCGCTGCGCTCGAAACTGCGAATGAATAGTTGGCCGACCATGCCGCCGGCTACTTTTGCCCGCCACAAGATGGAGCCGCCTCCCTGGTTTGCGGCTGCTGCCGCGCTGCGGGCTTCGCGGGCGCGCAGCAGGCGGGCGGCTTCGTCAGCCAGGACGAATAGGTAACGGTACATGAAGCTGATGATGGCGACGAGCAGGCGCGGCGCGCGTAAATGGCGCAGGGCGTGCATGAGGTCGGGGAAGCGGGTTGTGGCGGTTAGCAAGATGGCGCCTTGAACGGAGAGCCAACTTCGTATAATGATACTGGTAAAGCGTACAATGCCTTCGTTGGTAATGGCGATCGTATGTGAAAAGAGGGGGAATGTGTAGACGGCCGTGCCCTGAGTTGAAAACAATACGGTGATTGCGGCCAGTGTGAAAGGTAGGACGATAAAAGAACGTTTGAGTATAAAGCTGACCGGCAGCCGGGCCAATCGACTGCTTATCCAGACAAGACCCCAGGCGGCGGCGAAAGCCAACCATGCTCCATCCGGCAGCAGGATATTGCCAAGGATGAATAGACCAGTTACCACCGTCTTGACCCGCGGGTCAAGACGGTGGATCGGGCTATGACGCTGTTCGTACCGGTCGAAGGCGGTCGTTTGCATACAGGCGTTAGTCGCTTGGTGTGGGTGGGGTGGGCCGTAAACGGCGTGCCAGCAGCCAAACGACAACGGCCGTTCCCACCGCGCCGATTAGGCCGGCCAGGATGGTGGAAAAGCTGGTCGTACCCAATACAGGAATGCTGTAGTCGGGCAGAATCTCAAAGGGAGCGTTGATAGCTGTGTCTAAAAAGCCGTTCTTTTCAGCGACCCATTCCAACCCATCGGGGAAACCGGAAGCAAATGGGGAGATTAGGATAACGAGCAGTGTGACCAGAATGCCGCCCACAATCCAGCCGCGCCCGCCGGTAGAGGCGCCATTTTGCAGCAGTTGGGGGCGAGCGCTAATGATGAAGCTGAGGGCTGCGGTTGTGATGAGGGCTTCGCCGATGCCAATGAGGGCATGGATGCCCAACATGGCGGGGACAGCGATTCGGAAACTGGATGTGCCGCTAAATCCGAGGAGCAATGCGGTGACCAGGGCGGCGGCCATCACGGAGAGCCAGGCAGCCAGTGCGGCCGTTCCTAATTTTAGGCGGCGACTTTGGTTGGCGGCGATCCGGTACAGTCCAAACCCTACGAGGGCGGGAATGATGCCCATGACGATGATGTTGGCTCCCATGACGAGCAGTCCGCCATCCTGAAATAACAAGGCCTGGAGTGCGATAACGGCCGTCATCACCAAAATGGCCAGCCAGGGGCCAAGCACAATAGCCGCTAATGTCGCTCCAATAAGATGACCTGATGTGCCGCCAGCTACCGGGAAGTTAATCATCTGTCCGGCGAAAATGAAAGCGGCCATTACGCCAGCGAGTGGAACAAGCCGCTCGTCAAAAGACCCCTCTGATTTTCGTATAGCCACCAATAAAACAACTACAGTAATAACCCAGGTGAGGACTGAAATTGCCAGGCTCAAAAAACCGTCGGGAATATGTAAAAGTTGCATTGAAGCGATAGACATAGGCATCTCCTTTATTGACAATCGGCGCAAAGGCCGGTTATGGCCCAATGATCAATTTCGGGCAAAAATTGATATTCCGTTTTGATTTGCTGAATAAGATCGGCAAAGCATTGGTCGGGCAGCGCCGCAATGTGGCCGCATTTGCGGCAAATGAGATGATGGTGCGGTGTCGGGGTAGCGATTTCATAGATGGTTTGCCCGTCAATTGTGCCGGAAAACAACAGGTGTATTTCGGTAAGAAAGTTGAGCGTTCGGTACACGGTGGCCTGGTTGATGGCGGGGGCGATTTCGTGGACTCGTTTAAGAATTTCGGCGGCGGTTGCGTGGCGATTAAAAGAGCAAACAGCATCTAGGACGATTTGACGTTGATGGGTCATGCGATGACCGCTGTCCCGGATGCGCTGAATATAATCAATTGTGTGATGCGACATGTTTCTTTTATTACGGGTATTTGCTATTGCGAAAAGTTGCAATAATGAACAAGATTGTAACAAAGTCAATGAGGCCAGGCAAGAAAATGAATGGTTATTCGGTTTTAAACTTTTGTAGAGCGGCTAAAATCTGGCCTGGCGTGGGGGGGCAGCCGGGGATGTGTTGTTGAATGGCGGATTGGATTTCAGACGGCCGTTCCATGATCGCATAGGTGTCCTGGAAGATATGACCGTCGCGGGCGCAATCGCCGATGGTGATGATGATGGGAGCGGGCATTGCCGCTAGTGTAAGGCGGGCGGCCTCATCCAGATTGCGGGTGTAGGGGCCTGTCATTACCAGCGCGTCGGCATGGCGAGGGGATGACTCGAACTGAATGCCATATTGAACGCTGTCGTAGAGAGGGTTGGACAGCGCGTTTAGCTCTAATTCGCAACCATTGCATGAGCCGCAGTCGAGGTGGCGTAAATAGAGAGAGCGGGGCGGAGCGGCATTGGATTGAGGCGGTTTGTCAACCGAAAGCCATTGCTTGAAGTTTTTCCACACGATGCTGAAAACGTTCATAAATCATGCCCCGCATAGGAGAGATTGAAACTTTTGTTGATTAATGGAAAATCGGCGAGGATGTTTTCCCAATGGTGGTTGGAACGGCTGTCTACCTTTTTGCGAATGACGGCTAACCGCAAGGCAGGCCAATTAAAAACGGAGGGATCGCGCACTTTGCAGCGAAAGATTGTGTTATTTGGCCCTTTCATCACCCAGTAAAAGATTTCTCCCCGCCAACTTTCGGTAAATCCCAAACCAAATTCATGATTGGGCGCGTTTTGTATTTCTTGTTGGATAGGCTGCCAGGTTGGCGCCGCCGCATCAGAATCGGCTAAGGCGTCCAACGCTTCAAAAATGATTTGACGCGACGTTTCTACTTCGGCTACTCGCAAAATGAGCCGCGAAAAAACATCACCGTTGAGACTGCTTGTGTAGAGGGGGATGTTTCGCTGCGGATTGCCGCCGTCTGGCGTTATCGTTTCTTGAATAATGGTCTGAATGGAAGGGCTGACGTAAAAGCCGTGCGGATGACGGAGCCGAAAATCATGGGTGCGCCATCCTGAAGCCCGCGCCGCCAACCCTGTTGCTCCGATGGCCCGCGCTTCGTCCAGGGTTAGGACGCCTGTGGCAATGGTTCGTTCGCGGCAATAGGAGAGTTCCATCACGAACCGGCTGAGTTCAAAGAAGCGAGGCGTAATCTGATCCAGGGTTTGGCGGATGTCTGCAAGGTTAGGCCGGTGGGGCAAAATTACGCCGCCGGGACGATTGATTCCCCGTAAGAGGCGGTGTTGAGTGAGGCGTTGGTTAAGGCGCACGGCCGTTTCCCGCAAAACAGCTATTTCCGATGCCGCCACATCAAACGAAATGTCATGCAGCATCGCTCCCACGTCGGCGATGTGGTTGTAAACGCGCTCCAACTCCAGCAGCAGCGTTCGCCAAATCTCGGCGCTGGGCGGCGCGTTTACTCCGGCCAACGCTTCAACGGCCCGGCAATAAGCAAGGCTGTGGGCGAAGGAGGCGTCGCCGGATACCTTCTCGGCTAATTCCCAGCCTGTCGCCAATGTGAATTTTGTCTCGAACAGTTTTTCGATGCCTTTATGCTTGTAACCGAGTTGTATAGACAAATCTTCGATGATTTCACCGGCAACATGGAAGGAGAAATGACCGGCTTCAATGACGCCGGCGTGGATGGGGCCAACAGGCAAGATCATCATACCTTCGGGCAATGTTCCTGGCGCTGGGGCGGGGTTTACGGCCGTTTTCGCAATTCTATCTTCAAGTCGTGATTGGCGTCGCGTGCGACGCAGCGGGTAAAGATTATGCGGGAATGGTTTATGCAAGATAAAGCCGTTTTCGGCTATGAGGGGCTGATTATGCGGCTGTAATCCAAATAAATCCCATGCTTCCTGTTCCAGTGATTCGACGGCCGGGAAAATCTCCCGAATCGAGACATACGAGCGGGGATGTTGTTGGTTAAATGGATACTCCAGGATGATGAGGCGGCTTTGCGGACTAGAAAATGTGTAGTAAATCTTGAACGAGTCGTCTTCCAATAATCGTTCATCGCTAACGACCATTGTACAAAAATAGTAAGCTTGCTCGCGCATCCATTGGCAAATAGCGAGCAATTCATCGTCGTTGGCAATGATGAAGTGGGATTCGGCGGGATTATGGCGCGGCAGTTCGATAGGCGCTTGAGCGCCTATGCGCCGAATTTGAGCGTGTAAATCGGTCATCATATTCCCTGACTCCCCTCTAGCACGATGGCGACACTGCGGGCTATGATGTCGGCCAGGCCCGGCATAATCCATATGCCCATGATGAGAATCAAAATGAATAATAGTATCAGTGGGAATAAATCGCGCATTGGCTTTTCTTCTAGTTCGGGTTCGCCAGGCATTTTACCCAGAACGATTTTTGACAGATGGCGCACCAGACCAAAGAAAATTAGCGTGGTGGACAGCATGAAGAGGATAACGGCCGTGTGGATTATCCAGGGTTCTAATACGGTCTTTTTGGAGCTAAGCGCTCCCCATAAAATCATAAACTCGCTCATAAAAATGCTAAAGGGGGGGGCGCCGACCAGTGCCAATCCGCCTAACGTCAAAATCGTGCCGGTTATGGGCATACTGCGTAAAACGCCAACGATGCGTGTGGCATCGAAAGCTTCATCTGTTGGCGCTGCCGCGCGATATTGGCGCAGAATATTGCCATAAGACAAAAACATTAACGCTTTGGCGATAGCATGGTTGAGACTGTGCAGCAAGGCGCCAAACATCGCTGCCGCGCCGCCAATGCCCATGCCAAATGTGATGATGCCCATGTGTTCCAGGCTGTGATAGGCCAAAATGCGCTTAAAATGATTCTCTTTCAGGATGAAGGGAACGGCCAATAGCAAAGACAAGAGACCGGCGACGAGAAGGGCGATGGACGTGAACGTGCTGCCGCCCAATGAAGTGTTGGCGATGGTGTAAAAGCGGAGGATGACGTAGAGCGCTGATTTGAGCAGCACGCCAGAAAGAAGCGCGCTGATGGGCGCGGGCGCTTCGCCATGTCCATCGGGCAGCCAGGTGTGCATGGGGGCCAGTCCCGCTTTGGTTCCATAGCCCACCAGGATGAATAAAAAGGAAAGTTTGATCAGCGCCTGTTCGGTGGCGAGAGCGCCACTGCGCGCCAGCCTTATGAGGGATGTCCAATTCATTATCTCATTGCCGATCTCATTGCCGGTAATGCCAGATTCTTGGACCGCATAAGCGGCGTTGGAAAGGAACATTGTTCCCCATAGGGCTAAAATGATGCCGGTGGAGGTGATGATCAGATATTTCCAGGCGGCTTCCCACGATTCGCGGTTGTTTTGATGGCTAACCAGGAATGCGGAGAAGAGGGTGGTGAGTTCAATGGCGATCCATACGCCGATGAGGTTGTCTAATGCCGGTACCAGGAGCATGGTGAAATGGAATAGATTGACGGAACTGTGGAAGAATGACGGCCGTTGTACCCAATGTTCCGGTAGTTGATCGCCCAGGTAGGAAATTGCATTCCAGGTGGCGGCAAAGGCGATGACATTAACAAGCAGCATGAAGTAAAGACTCAGGGCGTCAATATGAAAATCCACTGTGGTAAGCAATAAATTAAGGGAGAATTCGAGAGGATATTGATTGGCGGGAGCGGCAGCCATTACAATGGAGATGAATAACAAAATGGCAGAGGCAACGACTGTAAAACGACCCAGCCAACCGCTGAAAACGGCCGTGTCTCGCCCCCATGCGAAAGCAATAAAACCAATCGCGCCGAGAAAAAGTGGGATAATTAGCAACGTTTGCGCCATAAACGTTAGCTGTGCCTGAGTCAATCTTTCACCCTATCCTTTCAACCTTGTTTGACGTTCGATCTCATCCAGATCGACGCTGCCAGTATGTTGACGCACTTGCGGCAGCAAAAAAATCAGAATTGTTAACGTAATTAGCGTATAAAAATACAAACTGACTACGAAGAACATAGCGGGAACTGGAATTGGCGCAATTTTTACCGCCGCCAGAAAGAGACCATGATCCATAATCAAAAGGCCAACGACCTGAGAAATAATATCGCGCTTGATGACCATGTTGTATAAACCAGCCAGATGCAGCGAAAGCGCCACCATTAACCCGATGCCGTAAGGGTTTTGAGAAGGTATCAGGGCCATCACCTCTTTGACTTTGGCGGCGATTAAGATGGCTAATGTAATCAGAACAATGAAAACAAATAAATCGCGCACTTGATGGTCTACCCGCTGCTCGCCTTTTCGCCAGTTTCGTTCAGCTTCGTCATTTTCTTTGGCAGTGGGAAACAGCCTGAATCGGAAGCGGATGCCCGGCAGTTGAACTGTGGCGCGAACCAGCACTGGCTTAATCATATAGGCCAGGGCCAACGGCAAGAAGGCGACCAAAGGGATTAAAAGGTATGAGGTTGGTTTGCTGTTCGGATCGGCTATTAGCGCGAAATAAGTTGTTAAGCCGGTAACGATGGCCAACAGATATGATTGATTACGATAAACGCGGATGACCTGTTCGACTGAATGGGAAAGGCTGGTGATATAGAGTGTCGTTACCAACAAAACAATTTCCAGTGGATTTAAGAATGGATTTAAGAAGTTAGCGGCAATATCCATTTACGGGGCGCCTCCTCCGGTTAATGCCAATAAGACGATGGCAATTAGTCCCAGCGCATAGGCGATTAAACCAGGCCGAATGACGCTGCGCAGGCGGAGCTTAGGGCGATGCAACTCCCACATGACCAAAGCGGCTATGACGACAAAGAATTTTAGCCCCAAATCTATGATGGTTAGCGCGTGTCGCAGCGTTCCTTCATCAACTAGAACGGCCGTCAATGGAAATGGTAAAAACAGTTGGATGAGAAGGGCGATAAAGAAAGTCATTTTGATCATTTCGGCCCAGTGGAGAATGGCTAAATCGCGGCCGCCATATTCCAAAAAGACGGCTTCGCTTCCCATCGTCAATTCCAGGTGGGTGTGGGCGTTGTTCATGGGAAGACGGCCGTTCTCAAACAAAGCCAGAATCGCTAACGACCCCATGAGCAAGACAAGCGAGAAATTCCCCAGGTACATAGTCCAGCTAGAGGCGCTGTGGCGACTGAACAGCACGCCCAAATCAGAACTGGCCCAAAGACCTGGTTTATTTGACTGAAAGGTCAGAGCCGCCGCAACCAAAATGAAGCCAACTTCCGTAATGAAATGGAAAAACATCGTTCGATAGCCGCCCAAAGCGCCAAAAGGGGAACCAGCGTCGAGACCTGCCAAAGCCAGAACAAAATGAGCTAATCCCAGAACATACACGACGACAAACAAATCAACCGAAAGCAAAGCCTTCTCACAGAAAACGGGGACGAGAAAAGCTAACCAACCATAAGCAATGAAGAGCGTGGGCGGGGCGATGGCAAAAACCCAGGACGTTGTTTCAGGACGAACGGCCGCCTTCACAAACAGCTTCCACAAATCCCGATAAGGCTGCCAGATAGCCGTTAGACGGCGATATCGGCCTTGCAAACCGGCCTTCAACCAGCGCAGCAGCCCGGCGGCGCCTGGCGCCATGACGCAAATCAAGACACCCTGCATCAACTGCAAGCCCCAGTCGCATTTTGTCATGACGCTTTCCCTCCCAAGAGCAAATAGAAAAGCAAGACAAGCGCATTGGCCACAAAAATATAAAACAGATAACGGCGAATGTCGCCATTTTGCATACGGTCGCCTGCCCATTGGGACACCGACGCAAAAAGATGGATTAGCCAATTATTTAAAGCATGAGACGCTTCAACAACAATTTGTGGAAAGGCGCGACTCCGCGACAAATGGAAATGGGTTGGCAAATAATCAGGCGGCGATTGGGCGGTTCGCGCGGGAAAAATATCCAAGAGGGCGCGGATTAAGTGCGAAAGCACGGCTCCAGTAGGGTTGCTGTTGGCGACTGGCGCAGGCGCGCCGCCTTGCCAGGATGAAGGAACGCGGCGCACTTTGCGTTTGTAAGACAATAAAACGACAACGCCGACCAGTCCCAAAGCCAGCGCGCCCATCCCAATCATGGGCAAGCTAACCGGGCCATATTCAGGCGCGCTTGGCGGCTGGATGGTCAGGCCTGTCCACAAAGGCGCGTTCATTTTAATTTCATGAGCGATGCCCAAGGGTTCTGTCAAAGGTGATAACAGTTGAACAACGGGGCCGGGCAGCAGCCCCAACGCCAGACAGAGGCCAGCTAAAAGCAGCATCATGCTGCGCATGTTGATGGGCGCATCCTGTTTTGACCATTGGGCGCGTTCGCGCGCCGAGCTGCGCGGCTGGCCGAGTAAAGTTAGACCGGCAATTTTGTAAAAGCAGACGGCCGTTAACGCAAATGCGGCCGCCAAAACAACCAGAGAAACCAGAATCACCACGCCCCCGCTGACCGGCCCAGCATGGACCGCCGCCGCCAACAAAGCTTGCAGCGTCAACCACTCGCTGACAAAACCGTTAAACGGTGGAAACCCGCTAATGCTGACCGCGCCAATCAAAAACAGGGCCGCAGTCGCCGGATACAGCTTAATCAGCCCGCCTAATTTATCGAAATCAACCGTTTGATTAGTCAAATTCTCGATGGCGCCCGTCGCCAGATAAAGCAAGCTCTTAAACACTGCATGGTTGAGCAAATGATAAAAGCTGGCCGTTAACGCCAAGGCGGCGATCCATTGGGCTGTGTCAGTCGTTTGGGAAGCATAAATAAGAGCGACGGCGATACCAGCGACGATGATGCCGATGTTTTCAACGCTGTGATAAGCCAGGGCGGTTTTCAAATCATGGCTGGCGATGGCATACCAAACATTAGCTAAGGCGGTGAAAACAGCCACAGCCAGCAGTAGATAGCCCTGCCATGCCTGAGGCGGCAGGAATTGAAAAAAGAAGCGCAGCATCAAATAAAGAGCGACTTTAATGGAAATGCCCAGCGACAGTGCATGGGTAATGGTTGGCGAAGCCGGATGGACAAGCGAAACCCAGAAATGGGCTGGAATCAGCCCGGCCCGAATGCCCAAGCCGGCCAATGCCAGGAGGAATACGGCCGTTGTCTGCCGCGGAATCATCGCTTCGATTGTGCGAAACGCATCAAAACTAAAACTTTGGGCATGAACAGCCAAAATGAGCAGGGCGACAAGCAGAAAACCGGAGCTGGCATGGCTGATAATTAAGTATAGTTGAGGAGCCAGCCGCGCGCTTTTTCGTTTGTCCAGCGAACCAATTGGCGGGCCAGAATAATCGGCGACGGCCGTTGCCGTCGCTTCCTCCTCATCCAAGCCCAACGTATGTTTGTATAAGGCCAGAAAGCCAAAAGCCAACGTCATAATTTCCAGCGCAACGATGAGCGAAAACAGATCATTGGCAAACACGACCATCAACGTAGACCAGACAAACAAATTGAATCCAGCCGCAATGCGATGGCGCTGCTGGCGGTAGTGAGCCGCCGACAAAGCTTCAAGGGCGTAAATGGAGACGATGGCCGAAAACGCGGCGACGAGGAAGCCAAAAAATGCGGCCAAACGGTCAATGCGCATCTCCCATTGGATGGGCGGCATTTGCAAATTAGCGGCAACCGGCCAAACATTCCGCCAAATAACAACTGGTTCTGGCAAGTCAGCCTGCCCTGGCCAAACGCTGCCGATGATGATGGCGCTGACCAAGCTGCCAATTAAGGCCAGCCTGATTGACCAGGCGACAGCCACAGGATTGCGCCGTCCTAAAATGGGCACGAAAAAACCTAGACCGAATACGGCCGTTATCCCAACCAGGAATCCTGGCAACGGTATCAGCATTAAGCCCCCTCCTGCTGCCGCCATTCACGCATCAGCCCTGCATGTGCTTGTTTGACGGGATCCTCTTGATAGGATAATGATTGGCGCAGCCAACGGCGAGCCAATGGAACGCTAAACCCGTACCTATCTTCTTTCGATGTCAATGCGTCAAATATCCACTGCAATTGAGTGATCTGATCGTCAAATTCACGATCTAGAAAACCGCCGTCAGGCAGCGGCAAACCGCGACGACGACAGGTATCTTCAATGGATAACCGTATCTCGCTGCGAGTCAGCGTATCCATCCCCCGATCAGCCAGCGTCCACAAAATCAGCCGCCCCATCCAACGTACAGCAGCATGACTGTCTGGCTGAACGTCGCCCCAAAGAAAGCCAAAATATTGGGCGGTCGCCCGCGCCTCCTGGATGATTTGATTGAGGGCGATGGACACGATCCCGCTATCTACGACGGTTGTGGTGCGTTGGCGCAGATTATCAACGATTTTGGAACAGACAAGTTGCATGAGATACGGCCGTCGGCCCGTTTGCTCCAAAACTTGCACCACTGCCTCGCCATGCCAGGTCACGCCCATTTTCTCGCTGGGTTCCTTCACCAACTGCACCGCCGAATCCCAATCCATTTCCCGCAGTTCAATAGTGAAAGCCTGGTTGTAAAATGGCGAACCATATTTGCTACTCTCTTCGCTCAATGTCCAGGTGCTGGAAACCAACCAGTTGACACGCTCCTCAGCTTCCATAAGCGAGCGCAAATTGCGGGCCAGTTTACTGTATTCTGGCCGGTATAATTCGTCCCACTCATCAATGATGATGAGCACACGCACTTGCGGCCAGGCGTCGAGCAGCTTGGCTGTTTGCTGTCGAAAAGCGCGCGTAGGCGACAGGGCAAACTGCTGTGCAGCCTGTTCCAAATCGCAGCCCGTTCCCAGCGCGGCGCAAATATCTTCGAAAATGGACTGAAAAAAGCGGGTCGGATTGTTGGGGTCGTCAACCGCTTGGAGGGTGTGAAATACCGGATAGATGGCGCTAAGCTGGACGATTTGATCAACTGCTAATCCCGACGACTGCGCCTCTTGTGGTTTTTGCAGCATCCGTTCAAGTTGGCGCAGAATGGATGTTTTGCCCATTCGACGCGGGCCGCGCAGCAAGATTGGCTGGGTAATGCCGCCCAAAAGCCGCGTTATGATTTGTTCCAATTCGTGACGACGGCCAAAGAAACGGCCGCTCCCGAAAACCGGAGGCCCGGCCTGGTATAGATTCCCCTTGGGCTTAAGTCTGCCACCGTGCGGTTCGGTAACGGAAACAGTCAGCGTCTCTTGCGCGATATGGTCTTCACCTTGATGGTCGCGGAAGCGATAGTTGAAGCTAAGAACCATCGGAGCGCTGCGGGCGCGGATTTCCCACTCCAGGCGATGGGGTTTGCCCGGCGGGAAGGAGTCGAGGAATAAAACGGCCGGCTGGGTGAATAAATCAAATGTCCGCTCCAAATTAAGTTCTAATCGGAAGCGGTACGCCGCCGCGCCGCCTAAATTCTCGATCTCCAGGCTTAATCGCTCGCGTATCCCCAGCGTTATCCAAGGCGTCCGTAAGCGAATGTTGATCACGGGGCCAATTTCGATGGCCTGCTTGAAACGATTGATGCGGTCTACATCTTCTTGGATAGCCCAATGCAGGACGGCCAATTCGTGCGCGGGAGCGTAGGCGCTGCGCTGTTGTCGAGCATATTCATCCAGAAGTTGATCGAGCGTTTCAAAGGACGGCCGTTCTGAGCCGATAGCGTTTTGTACAGCTTGCCATTGCTCATGCGCGGCTTGATATAGACGCAGTTGTTGAGCGAAAGGGGGCGAAGGATTTGGGATGGCAATTTGACTGTTCACGACGGCTTGTTGAAAGGCGCTTACGGCAAAGGGGGATTGACGATTTTCTGCATCCAGCGTTGCGCTGCCGGTTTCCAAGCGTGTCAAATCTTCACCTATCTGTACGAGCTGGGCCATTTCTTTCACGCGTCTGCTGTGCGTTCTGGCTGGTTGATGGCGCTCTTGGAATGCTTTCCCAGCCCGTGCCATTTCACTCAGATTATGGATGGGGTCCGGATTGGCAAAGCAGCCGTACCAGTTGCGCCGGGCGCGAAAATAGGCGGCGTCAGCGGCGTTGGCCGCCTTTTTCTCTTCATTGCTCAAACAAATATCTACGTGTTGGTAGCATTGACGCAGCAGTTGTTCGTAACGGCCTTGCCGCCATTCCCAGGGATCGCTCAAGCTGTACAACATGGCGGCGCGAATTGCCAGGTCGGTGATGGCGGCGGGCGTGGCCTGGATGGCGGCCCATTCGGGATTGGGCAGGCGCAATAAATCGCGGGATAACAGCCAGAGGGTGCGCGCTAAATTGGTGTGTTGGGAACTGCGCCAAAGCAATGGCCCAATATCAAGCATCGGTTGAGGAGATAAAGTTTGCAAAACGCGATGCAAGACGGGAAAGGCAGCGGATTGTCCGTCGTAGTCGGCTAAAACAACCTGGCCTCGAAGCAGTTCGCCTAGCGAGCAACGCGGGCCGGCGGGACTGGCAACGGCCGTTTCCCGTAATTCCGGCGCCCGATAAACTCTTAACCCATCGCCAGTAGCCAAAAAATGATGGAAATCCCGATGAGGCAGTAAGGCGACCAGGTCGGTCGGGTCTTCTTTAGCCAGCCATGATTGAATGGCCATCGCCTGGGCCGCGTACAACCACTGCCTGCTGCCAGATGTCTGCCCCATTTTCCAGTAGACGCGGGCCAACAGGCGACAAGTTTCGTCTAGCTCGTTATGTTGTCCGATTTGGCGAAGGACAGAGCTTAAGTTGATGAAAAACGGCTGCCTACGTCTTTTGGACAATGCCGTATGGATGGGCGTCAACTCTTCCAGGGCGATCACCCATTGTTCTGGCTGCTGATCAAGCTGTCGGCGCAGGGCATCGAGGTTGTTTTTATGGGTTGGGTCGTTGTAAAACAGGCGCAGGTTGTCTGGTTTATCCAGGAAATCGTGTTCATCGCTGGTCGGTAGAATGGCGACGAGGTTGGTGAAGGAACGGCCGTTTAGCAAAGCGGGCAAAGCAAGGCGAATGATTTTTGCATAGTCGTGCCAAAACCAAACAGACTCCAAGCTCACATAAGTTAACATGGTGCGCGCTAACTGGTGTGCGGTTTGCCTGCATTCAGCTTGTCGTCCCAGGCGACGCAGGATGCGTTCAATCGAGTAAAAGCGGATGCCATGCGTGGGCAAATCAGCCAGCATCAAATCTAGCGCCGAAAATCCGACAACCGGGCCGTCAAAATGGATGTAGTCCGTGCGATGCAATCGAACAAGCCGCTTGGCGTTGGCTACTTCTGGGAGTGGGGGAGGGGCATGGTCGTTGTTATAAACCAACAAAAAACGTTCAGCCTGAACCTGGCTGAAGATCAACACCAAATCTTTTGTATCCACCTGACTAAGCAGTTGTTCAATCTGGCGGATTTGCTGGAATGGCAGGCTGGGCATGGGGCCTCTCTTCCCTAAAGCAAGTTTCAGCCGGCTAAATTAAATGCATTCTTTGTTTTCCTGGAGGAAGCTAATGGGCGGCTTTTCTCAAGGCCATATTTTCTGCTTTCCTCATCAAATTTGGGCCAACGAGGGAACCAATAGGCTAAAAGACCGATGCGGAATTGACATCTTTGGTCTTGCTGGTTGATATGCAGGTAACCGCGCCGGATAAGGCTTTTAACGGCCGTCTGTATGTCTAGCGGCGCAGCTGTCAGGGCGGCGATGGGCTGCCCTGTTTTGAATTGGGCCAACCAGAGGACAGAGGCTTTTTCATGCTTGTCAAAATGTCGGCCGTAGATGTGGATCATGGTTTGTTCGAGCAAGGGCCGCTGCAGCGCATCGCGCGCCGCCATTTCAATCCAGCGGGGGCCAAAATCAGTTTCTGCCATGCTAACTAGCAGTAATTTGGCAAAATAGGGCCATCCGCCTGAAAGGGTATGCAGTCTGTGCCAATCAATTGCGGTTAGTTGATTGGCGTAGTCGTTCATCAAGGCCCGACTCATTTCTTCCAAATCATTCTGATCGAAGGGGGATAATGCGGCCGTTACGCCATGCGCTTGCAAGACAGCGGCTGAAGGTAGCTGCGGCATTCGGACTAGAGTTAATAGGAAGACAAGTGGTAAATCAGGCGTTTGTAAGAGGTTGTTAATCAGGTTTAGAATTTTTATTTGTTCGCCGGCAGTTGCTTGTTCCAAAATTGAATCGAATTCATCAAGGCAAATGACGGCCGTTTTTCCAGGGTTGTCATTCAACAATGCGCGTAAGGCGGTAGCAAGGCTATCTTTTTCTAGGGCTGCGGTCTTTAATTCAAAGGCCGCGCCTTGCAGCATCTCTTCAGCTAAATCGTCGGCAGTTTGGACGCTTTGCCAAGGAATCATGATGGAAACAAACTGTCCGACTGAATCAAGCTCCAGCCGGTTTGCCAAAAGGCGCAGCATGGATGTTTTACCGGCGCGCCGTTCGCCCTGGATGATAGCCAGGCGACGGCCGTTATCCATAATCTGGCGCAGCAGCAATCGCTTAATGTCGGTACGATCGAAAAAATCTTGCGCCGTCTCCGTATGCAACTGCGGATGCAAGTACGGCTGATCGTGCCAAACATAAGCGTTGAATTTAACCGCTATCGAATCAAAAGTCGCCATGCCAATAAGCCAATCAAAAAAACAAACGGGAAGCGTCTCCTTTTGAAACGCTTCCAGTCAATGATTTTAAAATCGCGCCAGGGTAACATGCTGCAAGCGATAGCCCCGCTTGCGCAATGTCTGAAGATAAATTTGCCGGTTGTCATCCAGCGCACGTCTGATCCGGTAAATCAGGGTTGAAATACGCTGGTCGTCGCCCTCGTAATAGGGTTCTGGATAAAGGTGGTTAGCCAGTTCGTCTTTGGTGACGACTTGGCCATCCTGTAAGGCCAAATGAAGTAACCCCCGATATTCCAGGTCTGTAAGGGTCGCGGCTACTTCTTGCCCGTTAACATAAACGCGCTGCGTGTTCAAATTGATGCAAATGCCTTCTTGAACCAGGTTTGCTGTTTGGGCCGATGGGATGGTGGTTGCAATTTCTAATCGCGCTATTTCTGTTTCAAAACGGGGCCAGGCGCGCAGCCAATCGCCCATAAAACAGAGCCGAAACTGATAGCTTTCTGGCTCATTCATTAACAGAATGTCGCGCCGGACTAACTGTTTGCAGCTCGTTTTGTTTTGAGGAGATAGCGCCGCTAAATCATCGCCAGTTAACGGCCGTCGGAAATATGCCAGCCATAATAAGATATAGCGCTCGTTCTCATTCAAATAAGTAACATAGATGTCGCGCATGATTTCATCGGCGCGAGCGCTGCGACAGGCCTCCTCGCCCGCAATGCGCAACATCTGCTGAGTAATTTTCCCCGAATTTCCTTCGCTAAAGGCAAAACGATCAAACAGTTTTGCCAAAATGAGCTTTGTAAAGAAGGGGTGCCCGCCAGTGTATTGGTACAGCCAATTAAGCGCTGGCTTATCAATGGATCCGTAGCCGTTGAGCAAAGTTCCGGTCATCGTATTAAAATCGGGCCGTTCAAACGGCCGAAGTCTGATGGGGGAGGCGGGTATGGGGCTGCCGTAAGTGTCTGGTAAGTTTTGTAAGAGCGAAACGAAGAAAACGGCGGGAAATTCAGTTGCCTCAACAATGTAATTGATAAGGCCCTCGATCCGTTTGTATTCGGCTCCGTCACACTGCCGGATGATTTTTCCGAATTCATCAATGAACAACACAAAAGTGATTTGGGGGATGTGTGTTTGCAGTTGGGCAAGTTCGGCGGCGAAGCGGCCAAATGTTTCAAAGCTGAAGGGTTTGTTGAAATTTTCCGGGCTTGGCCTCCCGCTTTTTTCTAGTGCAAAACGTAATCCATCCCAAATCTCACGGGCGAAGTCGGCGCAAGAGAAGATACCGTTGGGCGAGACAGTAAAGTGCAGAAAGTGACGGCCTTTCCACGACGCATCATCCAATAATCGTTTAACTCGATTAAACAGGGAAGTCTTGCCAATGCCGCGATCGCCCTGGATAAAAATAGGCATGTGGGCCGTCGCCTGAAGGATGTGCCGAATACGCTCTAAAGTTTCCGTTCGGTTAAAAAAGTCATCTGGTTCACGCACCGCAATGGGGAAGACGCGGTTGATGGGGTTTTCGCGCAGGGGCGCGGCCCAGACCACTTTCTCTTTCGGCGGCGCGGGTTCCTCGCCTGTCGTTAACAGCACAAGCTCGTCGTTGCCCCTAAAATCGAGTAAATAAGGCGGCATATCCGACGCTGACGCTTCCCAGTCCCGAATTCCGCCTGCGACATAGGCGGCAACGTCGTTAAAGGTGATGAAGTTAGGCGATTTTGCCAGCGCGGCGCCGCCCAGCCCTTCGAGTAAATAGTGGGAAAACAGCCCCTTGCCCGCTTCCGTCGAACTAGCCCAAACGGATTCGGTAAGATTGGAGGCGGCCAGGATGCTGATGTTATCAGCCTCGTCAAAAACAGTTTTGGCAAAGGCGCGCTCATACCGTTTGTCGGGCGCTTGGGCGTGTTCAACGTCTAAAATGATTGCTTTGTCGTTGGCTGGGGCTTTGCGGACGATTTCTTTGACACGCCGCAGGGGAACGGCCGTGTCCGCTAATAAACGGTTACCGCTGGCGTCAGAGGGGATGAGGTACGCTTCACCGTTAATGATGTCGGCATGGCCGGCAAAGTAGAAGAGCAGCATGTCGGAGACGGCCGTTTTATCTGCAATTTCCATCAGATTATTGAGAATACCCAGGCGGGAAGCGCTCATTTGTTGGCGGTCGCTCGTTAGCAAACAAAGCCGTTTCGCTTCATACCCATTGTTTTTGGGGGCGTTAAACAGGCGATAAAGCGCCTGTGCATCATGCACACAGGCGCTTAAATCCCGGATTGAACTGTCTTGATAGTGATTGATCCCAGTGATCAAAGCCCACCGCCGTGTCGTTAGAATATCTTTTTTTGAGACTGCTTTGCTCATTGTGCTTCTCTGTTCCCTACATCTTACTAAAGCCCTGGCAATTAAACTTTACATTAAGTTGGCAACAACTTCACAACAGGATGGCGCACTGCTCCGACCAGGCGAGCGGCGGCTGATTAAACATGATTAGAGACGTTGACCGCCTCTGGATAAACATAACTCTGTGTAGTTTTTGTGAACTGGCGTTCAAGCGCAAGAATAAACGCTGAAGTATGATGGTTGCATAGATTGGCCGGGCTGCTTGGGGCGGCCCAATAATCAAAAAGGAGATGTGTCATGATTACAGTACAACTTACGACCATAATCATCATTGCCCTGGTTGCAATCATCGTTGGTATGGTAATTGGCGTATCGCTGGGTAGACCATCGATACGGTAAGCATTTCGAGTAGGACAAAGGTATTGTACTTGAGAGAGCAGCCTTTGTAAAAGTTTTTGTTGCAACGGCCGTTTTGGGTCAATTGTGCAAATGGGAGGTAAAAATGACACTTTCAATGGGAGCGATTGCGGTTGTCGTCATAATCGCATTTATTCTGGGTTTGCTAAGTCCGCTGCTTTTCATGATTTTCGTAGTTGCGCGGGCAGACGTTTGATTTAAAGTTCCAGTCTGGAGGGTCGCGGTTATGGGGGATGTAAGGGCCGCGACCCTCCATTTCGCTTGTTTTTGTCGATTTATAGCTACCGATAAATTAGACTTATTGGTAGCTATACTGATTTTATGTTACAATACGTCTACTTTTGACCATCGGAGCGATTTAATGGCAATTAATATCTCTAAACAAAATGCGCTAACACATCAGAGTGACCGCGCTTTGACCAATCCAAGCGACAACGTCGGACAAGCAGCCAATCGTATCGCTGCCGCTTATCTTTTTACCGATTACCGACAGCGACGCGCCGAGAGAACAATCCGCACCCAAACGGCCGCTCTCCTACTTTGGGTTGAATATCTGGCTCAAGTTGGCGCGGCCGATCAGTTGCTGCCTGACGCTCAAGATTGGGCATCCTCCCGTTACTCGACTGCCGAACTGGTAGTTTTGGATGAGCGCGCTGTAACGCAAGCGGTTCCGCCAGCGCTCGTTTACGGCGCCCATTATTGCCAACAGGAGCCATCTGCCTGGAATGGCATAACCTGGGGGCTGGTGGAAGGATTTGTCAAATGGCTGCTAACGCAAGGGTACAGCATCGCCAGTGTTAATAACAGGCTGTCGGCGATAAAGGTGTATGCGCGGCTGGCAAGCAAGGCGGGCGTCATTCCCCCTGCCGAACAAGCGCTTATCCGCGAGGTGCGCGGCTATGGCGGCACAGAAGGAAAACGGGTTGATGAGAAACGGCCGTCTTCCCGTATCGGCCACAAAAAAGAAGAAGCCATCGTCTTAACCGCCCAGCAAGCCCGCCTTTTGAAAAATGAACATCCCCCCACCCCGCAAGGCATCCGGGACCACCTGCTCATTTGCCTGTTGCTTGATCTGGGATTACGGGCCAGCGAAGCGGCGGGTCTAAAAGTCGAGGACTTTGCTGAACCGGGCCGCGTCGTTGTCTATCGGCAAAAAACAGATACAGTTGATCGCATGGAGCTTTCCGCCGACTTGATTAAAGCGCTGGCTGCCTATCAACCGTACCTGCGCCCAAAGGGAATTTTGCTGCGCGGCAGCCGCAAAAATGGACAGCTAACCGACCAAAAGATGTCTGTTCGGGCCATTGGCGGTCGCATTAAGCTTTTGGGGCGCGACATTTTAGGCATTTGGGAACTCAGCCCGCACGATTTACGCCATACCTGGGCGACTCAAGCGGCGCAGAACAGCAATCCCTTCGTTTTGCGCGATGCTGGCGGATGGACAAATATGCAAACGCCAAGCCGCTATGTGGAACGGGCAAAAGTGGTCAACAAGGGAATCGAACTGGATTATTAGCCAATGGGCGACGAACGGATGCCGCATTCCTCAAAAAAACTACCGACAACATCAATAAGGCGCGTAATTTATATTGTTACTCCGCTTTTTTTGCTTATTTTATGCCTGGCGCTGATCAATTTCTTTCCTCTGTTGGTTGGCGATTCTACGGCATCGCCAGTTAGCGAAGGGGGGTCATTACAGACAGAGACAGAGACGGAGACAGTGACAAAGGCGAGCGAGGCGGCGGCGACGGCCGTTCCCCCCACACCAACATTGCAACCAGCCCCAACTCCGACTAACCCGCTGCCGCCAAACGCGGCCATCTCCTTGCTGGGGCCGCCTGACGATAGCCTTTTTCTTCTCGATAGCGCCAATAACGTCGTTTCGTTCTATTGGGCATGGCCGCAAACGCTGTCCGAAGATCAACGCCTTGTCCTTTACATCCGGGTTGGCGAGCAAGACACGCCGCTGGGGGCGTTAGAGGAGCCTAACATGGGGAATGCTTATCGTTGGCAAGAAGATATGACGGCCTTTATGGATACGGCCGTGCCCATTCAATGGCTGGTCAAATTGCAAACCGTGTCCGACCCTCAGCTTGTCCTGGCCGAAAGCGAAGCCAGGACGCTGCGCCTTTCGCCGTAGCCATCTCCGTTAATTGACGTATAATTGATAGGCATTTTAAGCGGCAGCGCAGTCAATACTTGCCTGTGCGCCATATGCAAACTGTCGAAATAATTGGTTGTTGGGAAGTTATGCAAGAGAAAGAATTGGGCGATTTGTCGGGCACGCAAATAGACGGTTTTTACGTCGAAGAACTGCTGCAACGCCGCCAATCGAACAGCCTCTATCTGGCTCGTGAATCGGGAACAGATACCCTCGTTTATCTGGAAGTTCTTCATAGCGCCTTGGGAGAAATGCCTGAGTTAGACGGCCGTTTCCGTGAACGAATGCGCGCTATCCAGCAGCTTGAACAGCCAGCTATCCCCTCTATTCTAAGCATTGGGCGCACTGCCAACAACGAATCCTACGCGGCTATCCAATACACTCCTGGCATCCCTCTCTCCCAACAACTGGCCCAATGGCGCGAAGCAGATAAGCGCTTAACGGCCGTCGAAGCCCTAACCCTTATTCGCCAAGTGGCCGACGCCTTCACTGTTCTCCATCCCGCCGGAGTTATTCATAACAATTTACGACCCGATGCCATTGTTTTACAGGAGGACAATTCACCTGTTTTGACTGCCCTGGGCATCATGAACGCCGTTGCCTCCGACCAGACTGAGGCTTCCCCCGCAGTATTAGACTATACGCCGCCGGAACAGCGGCATGGGAAACCGCTCACCGAGCGCAGTAATATCTACTCCCTGGGCGTCATTTTATACGAACTGCTGGCCGGCCACCCGCCAAAACTGCCCGTATCCTCCTGGGATATTTTTGAAAGAGCGACTCTGCCGAAAGAAATGCCACTGGAAGAAGCGCAGCCCGGTTTGACTGCTGCAACTTATGAATTGGTCAAAACTTGCTTGTGGCGACAAGAGTGGAGCCGATTTGAAACGGCCGCCTCTTTAGTGGAAGCGATTGATGCCGCTATTGCCGCTGAAGAAGCGCAAGCGCTGCATCCAGCCGCTGCGCCCTGGTCAAAACGCTGGCTCTATGTGGCTGTTCCATTGATTATTATCGCTGTATCCATTGGATTTTTATTAACCCGATCTGGCCCGTCAGAAACCAGCGTAACGCCGACGGAAACGGCCGTTCCCCAACCGACGGAAACGGCGACAATCACCCTTGTCCAGCCGACCGAATCGACTAGTATCATTGCCTTGCCCTCGCCGACAGTTGAATACAATATCCTCTTACTGGCCCCCCTGCTCGGCTCCACTTTCAATGAAGGCGATACCATTATTTTTGATTGGTATTGGCCTCTTCCGCTAGAACCAGACCAAAGCTTTTCTGTGAATATACTTGCCGGCGATGAACCACGCTCTATTGGCATTGTCTCCCGCCCTGTTACCGGTTCACAATATCGTTTCTCTGCTGAAATAAGGGATTTAGATATAACAACAGGCGAACATGAATGGTATGTTTCTTTGGAAATAACAGGCGGCTCCGAACCAATTGTTCACAGCGAACGACAGACGTTTTCAGCCTTCGTGAATACCCCCACCGTAACGCCTGCGCCCACAAGCACGGCCGTCGAAGGAGAATTAGCAAACACGGCTACCCCCGCTGGCGTTTGCGTCGTTTCTCCTCCAGCAGATTGGGTGGTCTATACTGTTCAGCCAGGTGATTATTTATTCAATCTAGCCTTTGATACCGGCGTGACGGTTGAACGTGTCCAAAAAGTTAACTGTTTGACTGAATCAATAATTGGCACAGGATTAAAGCTTTGGCTGCCCAGCTTGCCAGCCACGCCAACGCCTATCCCATCGCCAACGCTCATCGTGCCTACCGGTAAACCGCCCAAAGCGACATCTCCACCGCCAACGAAAACGCCTCCCCCGCCCCCCTCGCCATAGCCAATTGTTCACCATTCTTTCACATATCATTTATGGCGCGCTTACGGCCATGTTAATACAAATTGTAATAAACTAATGGTACTTTTGTACTGGCGTATCATCAATCGTTGTCGCTTACGTAGAAACAATTGTATAAGAATATGTAATGGAGAGTGTTCGCTTGAAACAATTAAATAAATCCAGGCTTTTTCTTATCCTGATAATTACCATCATTCCCCTATCATTGGTTTTTACTCTAAGCGCTGTATTGGCTGCGTCTCCCAGCGCTGTTAACGATACCTACAGCGTCAAAGAAGACCATCCCCTATATGTAATCGATCCTGGCGACATTTTAGCCAATGATTCACCCGTTACGGCAACGGTTGTCTTGAACTCCCAACCCATCACGGGCGTACTAGACCTGATAACCGCTACCGGAGAGTTTACCTACACGCCCCCTTTGAATTTTAACGGGGTTGTCACCTTCAGCTACTTTGCCGAAGCTGACGCCGCCCTGTCGAATTTAGCCTTCGTTACCATCACTGTGGATGCCGAGAACGACCCGCCCATTGCTAACAACGACATCTACACCATAACCGAGGATACGACGTTAAACATCTCCAGTTCAGGCGTTTTGACAAACGATACTGACGTAGATGGCTTAGGATTGTCTGCTTTGCTGGATAGCAGTCCAAGCAGCGGCCAACTGCTTTTCCCTGGCGACGGCTCCTTCGTTTATACGCCAACATTAGATTTTAACGGTCTAATCACCTTCACCTATTTTGCCAACGATACGATAAGCGACTCGCTGTCGTCGGGGCTAGTCACCATGACGGTAACGGCCGTTAATGACGATCCCACCCTCCCCGTAAACACAGGGCTGAACATTAGCGAGAATCAAACCTTATCCATCACAACCAGCCATTTGCAGGCTGCCGACGTGGACAACAGCGATCTTGATTTGCTATTTACCCTCCAAACAACGCCAACCTACGGCAACCTTAGCCTAAACGGCTCCACTTTGGCGGTGGCGGGCGCGTTTACTCAAGACGATATCAACAATAATTTGCTGGCCTACATACACGGCGGCAACGAAACCACAACGGCCGACAGCTTCCAATTCTCGGTATCCGATGGGGTGACGGGCAGTATCGCCTCAACCGTCTTCCCAATTACCATTACGCTCACCAACGATCCGCCGGTAGCAAATGACGACATTGCCATAACCAGTGAGGATACGGCCGTTTCCACCGAAATCCTGGTCAACGACAGCGATATAGACGGCAATATCGTGACAAGCACAATAGCAATCGACACCGCCCCAGCCAGCGGCCTGACCAATATCGATACAATCAGCGGTACAATTACCTACACGCCAGACTCCAACTTTTTCGGCAACGACAGCTACATTTACGAGATTTGCGACGACGGGAATCCGGCGCCCCCCGCTTGTTCTACGGCAACCGTCGCCATAACCGTAACGGCCGTTAACGATCCCCCCGTTGCCAATGACGACCTTTACAGCGCCGACGAAGAAACCACTCTCAACCAGGCCGCTCCTGGAGTCCTGAGCAACGATACGGATGTAGACAACGGCGATACAAAAACTGTGGTCAATCCCGACACTGTCAGCGCTAATGGAGCGACAGTCACCGTTAATCCCGATGGCAGCTTTCTCTACAACCCGTCCGTTTCTGTAATTCTAAATGCGATGGCGCCAGGCGAAAGCATTACCGATACCTTCTCCTACACAATTAGCGATACGATGGGCTTAACGGATACGGCCGTTGTCAGCGTCACTGTTGCTGGCGTAAATGATGCGCCTTCGGCCGCCGATGATATTGGCGCTGCCAACGAAGACAATCAATTAACAGTCCTTGCCCCTGGCGTAGTAAACAACGACATCGATCCCGATACCAGCGATTCGTTTACCGTCACCAATTACGACCTCCTAAGCGCCAATGGCGCCGCCATCACCGTCGCCGCCAACGGCGGCTACACCTATGATCCAACTGGCGCAGCCGCATTACAAGCCTTGGATGGCGGCGACACAATCGACGATCTTTTTGCCTACACCATCACCGATAACTTTAGCGACAGCGACACGGCGACCGTGACCATCACCGTCAGCGGCTTTAACGACGCGCCCGTACTAAATAACAGCGGCGATATGCGTCTTAACAATATTGATGAAGATACAACAACTTCTGGCGATTTGGTCGCTTCCGTTTTAACCAGCGATCTCATTAGCCCAATTACCGACGCCGATGCCAGCTCTGTCGATGGTATTGCTGTGATTGATGTGACTGATGCGGATGGACAATGGCAATACACCACAAACGGCGGGACTAACTGGCTGCCCTTTGGCGCGGTCTTCGACTCGGCCGCCGTATTGCTTGACACCGGCAGTTTGACACGCATCCGCTTTGTGCCTGATGCTAATTACAATGGCTCTGCCGGAACCATCACCTTTAGAGCCTGGGATCGGACAGTTGGAGCCAATGGTCAAACAGGGTTCACCATCTCTGCCACTGGCGGAACAACCGCCTTCAGCGATGCGTTAGAAACAGCCACGTTAACGGTTGCCCCCATTAATGACGCGCCCGTTCTAAACAATAGCGGCAATATGACGCTGCCCAATGTCCAGGAGGACACGGCTGACCCAGCAGGCGATCGCGTCGCCTCAATCCTCACAAGCGACCTGGCTAATCCAGTTACCGACGTAGACGCGGCGGCCGTTGAGGGCATCGCTGTTTTTAGCGTTGATAATAGCAATGGAACCTGGGAATACTCCACCAGCGGCGGCGCAGTTTGGACGCCTTTTGCTGTATCTACCGCATCGGCCATGCTCCTAAACCCGCAAGCTTATATCCGATTTGTCCCCAATCCGGATTATTTCGGTACGTCGGGCGATATTGCTTTTCGAGCCTGGGATCAAACGTCCGGAGCTAATGGCGCGAGTATTGATTCAACAGTAAATGGCGGGACATCATCCCTTAGCCTGGCTTGGGAAACGGCCGCGCTCAATGTCAACAGCGTTAACGACATTCCTGAATTGGATTTGAACGGCGCCGGGGGAGGGACAGGCTCTTCGGCTACATTTAATGAAGATGGCGGCCCGGTCATTGTCGTAGAAGCTGATTTAAGCGTAAACGACATTGACGACGACTATTTCTATTCGGCGACGGCGCTCTTAACAAACCCACTTGATGGTTCGGCCGAATCTCTGGCTGTGACGCCAAGCATATCCATCACGGCCGGTTACAATAGCTCTACCGGCATTTTAAGCCTGACTGGCATGGATACCAAAGCGAATTATGAGTTGGTTCTACGCTCGCTTACGTATAACAACGCCTCGCAAAATCCGAACAGCACTGCACGCATTATCGAAGTTACAGTTAATGATGGCGCAGATGATAGTGCGACAGCGGTCAGCATTGTGACAGTTAATCCTGTCAATGATGTGCCAGTTGTTGCCGTCAACACAGGTTTGGTCGTTAATGAGGGGGGCACCGGGACAATTACAAACGGCCGTCTTCAGGTAACGGACGTTGATAACACAAATAATCAGCTTATTTACACCATAGAGACCATCCCCGTTAACGGCCAGTTGTTGGTTAACAATATCCCCCAGGCCCGTAACGGCCAATTCTCTCAAGTAGATATAGACAACAATCGGTTGAAATACAGCCATGACGGCAGCGAAACTGCATCCGACAGCTTCGACTTTTTCGTGTCAGATAGCAGTGGCGGTCTCATTGGGGCAACAACATTCACGATCGCCATGAATGCCAACAATGACATGCCTATTCTAACCGTTAACTCGGAACTGACCGTAGACGAAGGCGGCAGCGGCGTCATCACTTCCAGCTATTTACAAGTAACCGACGCCGACAATACGGCCGACCAGATACTCTATCGTCTCGAAATCCTACCTACAAATGGCGTGTTACAAAAAAATGGGGCGGATTTGGGACTGAACGCCGAATTTTATCAAGACGATATCGATAACAATCGCATCACTTACGTGCACAATGGCGGCGAGACAACAAGCGACTCTTTTACCTTTGCCGTTGAGGATGGTGAAGGCGGTAGTATTGCCAGCACTGTTTACACTATTGGCGTCACGCCCGTCAACGACCTGCCGATCGTGGATTTGAATGGCGCTAGCGCTGGCGCGAACTTTGCGGCCACTTTTATTGAAGATGGCGGGGGAATTGCCATTGTTGCTAACGACCTGGCGCTTGACGATGCTGATAACCCCACATTGGCCTCGGCCACGGCCGTCTTAACCAATCATCCCGATGGCAGCGCCGAATCCCTGTCGGTTACAGTGGGCGGAACCAACATCGCTGCCAACTACAACTCGGCAACAGGCATCTTGATGCTCACCGGCCCAGATAGTTTATCCAACTTCCAAGCGGCTCTGCAATCGCTTACCTACAACAACACATCGCAAGACCCAAGCACAGCCGATCGCACAGTGGAGATCACCGCCAATGATGGAACAGACGTCAGCGTTACAAGAATTAGCGTCCTCACAATAAACGCCATCAATGATGCGCCTGCTTTGGTCGTCAACGCCGGTCTAACCGTTGACGCGGGTAAATCGGAAACGCTTGATACGACGGTATTACGTGTCACGGATGTCGACCATGCTGCTGCCGAGTTGACCTACACACTCCTTTCAACCCCCACTCATGGCGTCCTAAAATTGAATGGGAGCGCGTTAGCCGTTAATGGGGCATTTACCCAGGCCGATATTGATAACAATCGACTGGTTTATGAACATGACGAAAGCGAGACAACGACCGACAGCTTTGAATTTGTCGCTGAGGATGGCGATGGCAGCGCCACTAGCGTTGCAACATTTGACATTATTATTCGTCCCAAACCGCTGATTTTCCTACCAGTTGTATTGAATAATTATGTAGTTAGCGAACCAAACGACTCATCTTGCGACGCGCACGGCATAAATTTAAATCGGGCCTATCAATTCTTGCCTGATGACTCTGAGGATTGGTACGTGTTTACGCTTACCTCGGCTGGCAAACTGACCTTTAAAATAACCAACTATACGCCGGCCGATGGACAGCTCGTGATTTACAAAAGCCCTTCTTGTGTGCCATCAACCTTACAACAAATAGGCCATGACTCTACGATTACGCCCACGGGCCAAATTATTTTACTCGGACAAACGCCTGGCGATTATTATGTGAGAGTCATTTCAGCCCCCATTCCCGCTAATCCCACGCCATATACGTTGGAAGTTCTATTTCAGTAATTAGAAACGGCCGTTGCCCACACCGGTAACGGCCGTTTTCCCCATTTCTGTGGTTTTATGCGTTGTTTTGTTATACTCACACGCATCATTAACATTTCCCCAATAGCTTAAAGTTACCATTATGAAACAGATCAAAAACTTAATCCTGGATATGGATGGCGTACTATGGCGGGGTGAAACGCCCATACCGGGATTGGTGGATTTCTTTGCCACCTTACATCGCCTCAATATCAACTTTGTCTTAGCCACCAACAATGCCACCAAAACGGCCGTCATGTACACTAAAAAATTGGCCCGGTTTGGCGTCAAAATTCCGCCCCGTAAAATCCTGACTTCCGCCGAGATGACGGCCGCTTACCTGAGCGAACAATACCAACCGGGAACGGCCGTCTACGTCGTTGGCGAACAAGGATTACAAGACGCGCTCACAGCGCATAACTTCCGCATCATTACGCCCCAAGAAGCCAAAGATGGAGCTAACGCATCTCTAGTAGTAGCCGGATTTACACGAAACGTCACCTATCCCGAATTAGCCATGGGGTCGCTCCTTGTGCACAAAGGCGCGCGTTTCATCGGCACCAATCCCGACCCCTCCTTCCCTAGTGAAATCGGCCCCTTGCCCGGCGCTGGCGCATTACAGGCCGTCATCGCCACCGCCACCGGCGTTGCTCCCACAATTATTGGCAAACCGGCCCCCATCATTTTCCGCCAGGCCCTAAAACGACTGGGCAGCTCCACAGCCGACACAGCCATGGTTGGCGACCGACTTGCCACCGACATCAAGGGCGGCAGCGACGCCGGTCTTTTCACCATCTTGCTCCTCTCCGGCATCTCAACCCGCAAAGACATCGAACAAATAGACATCCAACCCGATTATGTTTTTCAAGACATCAACGATCTTGCAGCTGCTTTAGTTAAAAAGGATGAATCTTTCCCCCCACTTTACCATGATTAACCTTTACGATCTTAATTTTGACGAACTAACCCAATTTGTCCTCGACTTAGGAGAACCCAAATTCCGCGCCCGGCAAATCTGGGAATGGCTGTACCATAGTTTTGTTGTTGATTTTGATGCGATGCGGAATTTACCTAAATCACTACGCGAAAATTTAGCCGTCACGGCCAACCTGGATACGTCCAAGATCGTCGCCGATCAACTTTCCAGCGATGGGCAAACCCAAAAGGTTTTGACCCAACTTCCTGATGGTCAATTGATCGAGACCGTACTCATGCGCTACAATCGCCGTCGCACCCTCTGCATCAGCTCTCAAGCAGGCTGCGCCATGGGCTGCGTCTTTTGCGCTACCGGTCAAATGGGCTTCTTTCGCAATCTCAGCGTTGGCGAAATTATCGCCCCCGTTATGCGCTTTGCACGTCAATTGGCTGCTGAAGACCAGCGCGTCACCAACATCGTCATGATGGGCATGGGCGAGCCGCTCCACAACTATGACAACACGCTCGAAGCAGTTAATCGGTTAACTGACCCCACCGGATTCAATCTGGGCGCCCGTAAAATTACCATTTCCACCGTCGGTTTGGTTCCGGCCATCCGCCGCTACGCCGACGAAGGACGCCAAACGCCGCTCGCCATCTCCCTCCATGCAGCTACCGACGCCGAGCGTGACAAACTCATTCCCATCAACAAACGATGGCCCGTCGCCGAGCTAATAGACGCCTGCCGTTACTACATCAAAAAGACAGGCCGGCGTATTACATTTGAATGGGCGTTAATTGCGGGCGAGAACGATACAATTGAGCAGGCTCAGGCATTGGGTAAGCTGGTTCAAGAGATGCTATGTCATGTCAATCTCATCCCTCTAAATCCAACAAAAGGGTATGGCGGCGGCCCTTCATCCCGTGAGCGCGTGGATAAGTTCCAACAAACATTAGCCCAATACAAAGTGACCAGCACCGTGCGCGTGCGCAGAGGCATTGACATTCAGGCTGGCTGCGGGCAACTCCGCGACAGAATCGTCAATCAAACGATTGACTAACCGGCCAAATTTCCACTAAAGGACTTTAGTGGAAATTTGCACCTACGCTTTCACCTAACACCCTAAGTACCAACACGGATTATCCTGGTTGCCATTTATCCGAATTTCAAAATGGATATGTGGGCCAGACGAGTTTCCGGTATTGCCGGAAGCTCCAATGATATTCCCCTGATATACAATCTGGCCGGGGACTACATTGATGCCGCTCAAATGAGCGTAAAAGGTTTCATATCCGTTGCCATGATTGACTACAATCAAATTGCCATACCCCCACACATTCCAACCGGCGTAGGTTACTGTCCCCGTGTCTGAAGCAAAAACAGCGCTGCCAACTGGCAGGCCAATGTCAATGGCGCGATGACCGTACCAGTAAAATTGGGTGAAGTTACGATACCCAACTGGATAGACAAATGTTCCTGTACCCACGATGACCGGTTTGACACCCGCGCCTTCGTATGACCCAGAAACAGATGAAAGATCGGGAGGGGACCAAACGAATACTTCGCGCACAGCGCCCGGAACCATGATTTGCGTTTCCGGGTACAGCCGGTAAGGGAATTCCAGATTGTTATCGGCATAAGCGACGATATCTTCAACAGAGACGCCGTATTCTTCAGCAATGCTCTCTAGCGTGTCCCCGGGCGCAACATCATGCAAAACGCCATCAATGGGCAATATAATCAATTCAACATCTGTTTGTAATAGGCTGGATTCTTCGCTTAGGGCCGGGTTGCCGCCGAGCAAGGTCTCGGTTTTGATGCCAAAGCGATCGGCAATGATACCTGGCGTATCGCCTCGTTTAACAACGTATGTCTGAAAACTGTGGCTGGGTCGTTGACCCTGGTATGTGTAAGGATTGGGGGCTGGCGCCAGGCTGCTATCGCTAACAACCGGCAGGTCGCCCTGCGTATAATCAACGGTCGGCGTCACAACGCCGCCCGTTTGCATATCAGGTGGAGCAAAGTCTGTCTCGGAAACGGCCGTCTCCCCCACCCCATCCGTATCATTACCGGCTCCACCAACTAGCCCGGCGCGCCACCATGCAAAAAAGATCAGTACGACGGCAATCAAGATAAAATGACCTCCCAATCGCCGTATAGGTTTATTCCTCTCGTTCATAAAACACCGCTCCCATCACAGCCTAAAACGGCCGTCAAAGCAGCCAGAATGCTACCATAGAGCCATTTAGAAGCAAAAAAGGGCCGGGCAAGCCGACCCTTTTCTCAAGAATCATTCAGATTCCTGGAATTCTCTTAAATCTTTACATCATATCCTTCGTCAACGTTTCCAGGAATTCGTAATTTGTCTTTGTGCCTCGCATTCGCTGCATAACAGCCGACGTCGCGCTGCTAATATCATATCCCGGCGTATCCATCAAATGACCCAACATACGGCGCATCATGTACACACGCGACAGCTCATCTCCCGACAAGAGCAAATCCTCGCGGCGAGTACCCGAACGTTCAATATCATAGGCCGGGAAAATTCGGCGTTCCTGCAAACGCCGGCTAAGAATCAACTCCATATTACCCGTGCCCTTAAACTCTTCGTAAATCACATCGTCCATACGGCTGCCGGTGTCCACCAAACAAGTCCCAATAATCGTCAGACTACCGCCATCTTCCAAATTACGCGCCGCGCCGAAGAACCGCTTGGGCGGATAAAGCGCTGTCGGATCTAACCCGCCAGAAAGCGTACGGCCGCTTGGCGACACAGTTAAATTATATGCTCGCGCCAAACGTGTAATCGAGTCAAGCAAAACAACCACATCTTGTCCGCTCTCCACCAGTCGTTTGGCCCGCGCCAAAGCCATCTCTGCCACCCGGCAATGTTGGCGTACCGGCTCGTCAAAAGTCGAGCTGGCAACTTCGCCATCAATCGCCCTTTCCATGTCTGTCACTTCTTCCGGTCGCTCGCCAATCAACACCACCATCAAGAAAACGTCAGGATGATTTTCGGCAATGCCATTGGCAATATCCTTCAAAACCGTTGTCTTGCCCGCTTTAGGGGGCGACACAATAAGTCCACGCTGACCCCGTCCAATCGGGGCAATCAAATCCAGCATCCGCGTCGATAAGATATTGGGTTTCGTCTCTAACTTCAGTTTTTGGTCAGGGAAAATAGGCGTTTGCGATCCATAAACTATCCGCTTCTTGGCCAAGTCGGGACTCATCCCATTGACCGCTTCAACGCGGAGCAAGCTGTAATACTTCTCATTATCCTTGGGCGCGCGTACTTGCCCAATGATCATATCGCCAGTCCGTAAACCTAACCGTCTAATCTGCGAGCTGGAAACATAAATATCATCCGGCCCTGGCAAATAAGTTTTAGAACGCAAAAACCCCATTTTTTGCTTATCATCTTCAACAACATCCAAAATGCCGCCGCGAAAATCAAATCCACGCGCCTCGGCATTAGTTTGAAGGATTTCGTAAATCAAGTCCTGCTTTTTCTTCGTGCTAAAGCCAGTGATTTCTAAATCACGCGCAATGTCGCGTAATTCAGTTAATTTCTTCTCGCCAAGTTCTCCAATATCCATTCTATATTCTCCGAAAATCGTATCTTCAATCCCGCGACAACGCATGAATGCGCTATTTCATTCACACATTTGCCATCCAAGCGGCATATTTATATCAAGCGCAACGATTAGATCGTAATAACCCAACAGTTACCCAAGAAAATTTCTCAAATTATCCATTTAGTTTTTAGGAATTTATGCAAATGAGTTCAGCGAAGTCGCTCATCCACCCTGCGCTAACCAGAAATCGCCATACTCATCAAACAAATGTTCAACATCTATGATGGGGGTAGCCAGACGAAAAATTAGCGACATTCTACATGCAATCAATTTATCATGTACGAGGGAATTATCATGAAATCCACAAATTTGGATTGGCAAAGTATATCACGGGGGTGATCGCAAGTCAATCGCTGCGCACTCCAAATTTTGTGCTATTAGTCCTGTTGTCTAAAAAATTCGGCCTTTTCCACTAAAGTGCGGTTGCCGATGAAAAAAGGCGTTCGTTGATGCAATTCAGTCGGCTCAATATCCAAGATGGATTGTCTGCCATCAGAAGCGTATCCGCCAGCTTGTTCCATCAAAAAAGCCAAAGGGCCTGCTTCGTAAAGCAATCTGATTTTGCCACTCGGCTTGCTAACCTCAGCCGGGTAAAAGAATACGCCGCCGCGTAGTAAGTTTCTATGAAAATCGGACACCAATGATCCGATATATCGCGCCGACATTGTGGGAGCATCTGATCCGCCCCGCCCTTGCAGCCAATCGGCATACGCTTGAATACCCGGCGACCACTGGTCATAGTAGGCCCAATTAACGCTGTAATAGGCCGGCATCTCAGGTAAATGCATATCAGGATGCGACAGCAAGAATTCACCCAATTCTAAATCCAGGGTGAAACCATGTACCCCATTACCAGTGCTGTAGACCATCATTGTGCTGGAGCCAAACAAGACATAGCCAGCGGCAACCAAGTTCCGAGCCGGTTGCAAAACGTCTTCGATACGGCCGCGCAAATTCCAATCTATGCAGCGATAAATGCCAAAAACGGCGCCAATGCTCACATTAACATCAATGTTTGATGAACCGTCTAACGGATCAAACACTAAAACATATGATCCCTTTTTGTATTTCTTGGGGATGTGAATAATCTCTTCCCGTTCTTCTGAAGCCATCACGCATAGCCTACCTGTATGGTCGCATATATGGACAATCATTTCATCGGCAAAGACATCAAGCTTTTGCTGCTCCTCGCCTTGAATGTTAACATCGCCGGCTCGCCCCAAAATATCCAGCAATCCGGCTCGGTTAGTCTTATGGGCAATGAGCTTGGCAGCTAGAGCGATGTCGTAAAGAAGGTTTGTAAATTCGCCATGCGCTGTTTCGGGTTGTTGATCAAAAATAAACCGCTCGATCGTCTGGATTTTTGTCATGTTTATGTCTCCATAGGATCCAAGGGATTGGAAAAGAGAAACATGCTCCAGTAACTAGCTTGGAGATTTTGGCAAACCGCAGAAAGCATTTTAACGAGGGGAGGACAATTGATCTCTGCGGTTTTGGCGTTAACGCTTACAATAACTAGCTTATCACATTAGCTAAATAATAAGCGATCGTAACCGACCAGACAAGTGAATCGATGCGATCTAATGCGCCGCCATGCCCAGGAAACAAGACCCCAGAATCTTTGACGCCGGCTTCACGCTTTATCAGGGATATGCCTAAATCACCCAGTGGACTGACAGCGGAGGCAAACAAGCCCAAAATCAACGCGCCGCCTAATGGAAGTTCGAAGTAGTTGCCTAAAGCGACGGTGATGGCAGTTCCCAGAATTATGCCGCCGAAATACCCTTCGATGGTTTTGTTGGGGCTAAGATGGGGCGAGAGTTTATGCTTGCCTATGAGGCTGCCGGCCAGGAATTTGCCGACAAGGTATGCGCCGGAATCGGCTATCCAGGTGGCAATCATAGCTAACATGGTCCATTGCCAGGCCATGTACTCGACCCGGCGTACGAGGAGGAAGTGGCTGCCCAACCAACCAACCAAGACAATTCCGCCAGCCATGACCATCCACTCGATTAAGGCGGCGCCGTCGGGGTTTTTTTCATATGAACGCAGGGCGCGGAACAATGCCAAGAGGAGGCTTAAAACTAAAACAGGGGCTAAATATTCGAAGGGCGCCCATTGACTAACGATTAAAAGAGCGAGAACGGCCGTCATCATCACCCACGATGATATTTGCCAGTTCAATCGCTGCATCATGTGAATATACTCATGAGCCGCCAAGAGCAAAACGGCCGTTATAGGCAAGAAATAAAACCATCCGCCTAGATAAATTAAATAGAGGGCCAATGGCCCCATAGTAAAAGTAATGAGCGCGCGTTTGAGAAACATAATCTGGCTGCTACGAATCTTGAGGGACCAATCCAAAACGCCGGTCCCGTTGATTAAAAGCGACAACCGCCTCAAACAGCTCCTCTCGCCCAAAATCAGGCCAATAAGCCGGCGTCGGATAATACTCCGAATAAGCGGCCTGCCAGATCAAGAAATTGCTGATGCGTAACTCGCCGCTGGTGCGAATGACCAGATCGGGATCGGGCAAACCGCGTGTAAACAGGTATGAGCTAAACAAATCTTCATTCAGGTCGGCGGGAGAAATACCATCGGCCAACATTTTGCGAACGGCATGGATTATTTCGGCCCGGCCGCCATAGTTGAAAGCAATATTGAGGATAAGGCGGTCGTTGTTTTTCGTCAATTCCAACGCCTGACGCACCTTGTCTTGCAACTCTGGCTCCACGCCAGTCAAATCCCCTAAATGATGCAGACAAACGCCTTGGTCATGCAGATCGTCCAATTCTTGATCGAGAACGCGGGCAAATATTTTCATCAATCCGCGCACTTCGCTCTCAGGACGGCCCCAATTTTCGGTGGAAAACGCATAAATTGTCAGAATTTTGATCTCGAACTCAACGCAGGCGTTAATAATACGGCGTAAATTTTCGGCGCCAGCCCGGTGCCCGGCAATACGGGGCAGCCCACGACGACGCGCCCAACGGCCGTTGCCATCCATAATAATCGCAATATGCTCGGGGATTGTATAAGGAGTTAGATCGAGTGGCTTTTTTTGCCTGAGCGCCATACCTTAAACTTCCATAATCTCGGCTTCTTTCTTGCCGCCAATTGTATCAACCTTCTTCACATAATTATTCGTCAATTCTTGCAAATCATCCTGGCCGCGATGCAAATCATCCTCAGTGATCATCTTCTCATTCTCGAAATCACGCAGATCGTTTAGCGCGTCGCGCCGCACGTTACGGATGGCGACTTTGGCCTCTTCCACACGGCGACCTACCATCTTTTGTAGGTCCCGGCGGCGTTCTTCCGTCAGGCGCGGGATGTTCAAGCGAATAATTTTGCCGTCATTGTTGGGCATGATGCCTAAATTGGACTTGAGGATGGCCCTTTCAATAGCAGAAATAGCGTTGGCATCATACGGCCGTATCGCCAATTGTTGTGGTTCCGGCACAGAAACAACGGCCGTTTGATTCAGAGGCATCTCTACCCCATACATCTCCACAACAATTCGGTCCAGAAGGTGCACCGAAGCGCGCCCCGTACGAAAGCCCCCTAAATCCGACTCAAGAGCAGATATAGCACCCCGCATTCGACTTTCAGCATCCTGCATAAGATCGCGAATCATCAGACCCTCCCAGGTAAAAAACAATGATTAAAAATTTGTCATTAGTCTTCGATATTGCAAATCGTCGTTCCCAGGTCTTCGCCCAAGACATACTTCTTCACACTGCCCGGCTGCCAAAAATTAAGAACAACAATTGGCATATCATTCTCCATACACAGCGAAATAGCCGTGCTATCCATCACACGCAAACGAAGATTAAGGAAATCAATATACGAAATCTTATCGAAACGGCGCGCTGTCGAATTTTGCAGCGGATCATCATCATAAATCGCGTCTACCTTCGTGGCTTTAATCAATACATCCGCGCCAATTTCCATCGCACGCAGTGCGCCGGCAGAATCAGTTGTAAAATATGGATTCCCGGTACCACCGCCAAAAATAACAACTCGTCCTTTTTCCAAATGACGAATCGCGCGCAAACGAATATAGGGTTCAGCCACAGTACGCATTTCTATCGAAGTCTGGACACGAGTCTCAATACCAACCCGCTCCAGCGCGTCTTGCAAAGCCAGCGCATTCATCACAGTAGCAATCATGCCCATGTGATCGGCCGTTGCTTGCGCCATACCACGCTCAATCCCCTCTGCGCCGCGCCATAAATTCCCCCCGCCGATAACCACAGCAACCTGCACGCCTAGATCATAAACCTCCTTGATATTCTGGGCAACTTCCGCCGCACGCGCCGGATCAATGCCAAATCCATCTTTACCGGACAAAGCCTCACCGCCCATTTTGAGCAAGATACGCTTATAACGACTTCGAGTCATCTAGAAAACCTCCATAACAAGGGGATTCACGACAAATGTTTCCAAATAATAAAAATGAAGGCGTTCTTGCGAACGCCCTCATCAACTTTCAATTCTAATCAAGTTCCTCGCCAAGTTCAAAACGGGCGAATCGGCGCACAATAATGTTTTCGCCCGTCGTGCGGATAGCTTCGGTCACAATTTCTTTAATAGTCACCGTGTCATCCTTTACAAAAGGCTGTTCCAATAAACAAGTTTCTTGGTAGAACTTATTCATACGTCCAGCAATGATTTTCTCCACAATTTCTTCTGGTTTACCTTCAGCCAGGGCTTTCTCACGCAAATCAGCCATTTGCCGATCCAAATCGTCTTGAGGAATCTCCTCGATAGATACATAGCGCGGGGACATTGCCGCAATATGCAGAGCCAAATCATGGGCAAGTGTTTTGAAATTCTCGTTGCGCGCCACAAAGTCGGTCTCGGAGTTAATTTCTACCATGACGCCGACGCGGTTACCCGGATGGGCATACATTTCAATCAAGCCCTCAGTCGCAGCCCGATCAGAACGCTCGGCAGCGCGTTCAGCGCCTTTCTTTTTTAGGATTTCGATGGCGGCGTCCACATCGCCATTGGTGGCTTCTAATGCTTTCTTGGCATCCATAATGCCCGCGCTGGTCGCTTCGCGCAGGTCTTTTACCATTTGTGTTGTAATTTTCATGCTATGGGTCTCCAATCAATACGCTTCTACGCTTCAGCTTCTGATTCGCCAGCTTCGTCGCTGTCCGCGCCTTCAGTTTCGACAGATTCTTCCGGCGTATCAACTTCGCTTTCTACATCTTCACTTTCCGCATCACGCAATTTAGCCAGGGTGGACTCGCCGAGCAGCACTTCGTCTTCGGCATCTTCCATACCGTCGAACTCATCATAGGTGTAACCGTCAACATCAGTCACCGCTTCATCAAGGGCTTCTTTGCGCATCGCAATGCCTTCTAGCGCCGCATCGGCCATTTTGCCCACAATTAGTTTGATAGCGCGTATAGCATCGTCGTTAGAAGCAATGACATGATCAATCAAATCTGGATCGCAGTTAGTATCGACAACGGCGACTGTAGGGATTTTGAGGATATTGGCTTCGCGCACGGCCGTTTCCTCCTCATTAATGTCCACAAAAAATACCAAAGCCGGCAATCCCTTCATATTGCGGATACCGCCCAAACGGGAATTCAGCTTCTCGATTTCACGATCAACCCGAAGCCGTTCTCGCTTCTTGAGCAAATCAAAATCGCCCGCGTCACGACGCTCTTCCAACTTCTTAAGATGATCGATACGCTGCCGAATCGTTTGCCAATTGGTTAATGTACCGCCTAGCCAACGCTCGCTCACATAAGGCTGGCCGGCACGCGACGCCTCATTAACAATCGTATCCTGCGCTTGACGCTTGGTTCCTACAAACAAAACCTCGCCACCATCCGCAACAACGTCGCGGACAAGGTTATAAGCGTCCTCAATCATTCCAAGAGTTTGTTGTAAATCGATTATGTGAATGCCATTGCGTTCCGTGAAGATGTACGGTTTCATCTTCGGATTCCAACGGCGGGTACGGTGTCCAAAGTGCACGCCAGTTTCCAGCAATGCTTTCATTGAAACTACAGCCATGGGGATATTCTCCTTTTAAATGTGTTTTTTCGTCCACGCCCTTCACTCTAAGCTGGAGCTTGCATGGCTAACACGTTTGAACAACAATTCGGGGATGTTTTGATGATTTCAGGAAATCCTTCGCAACAACGAACAGTGGCACAACGAGTAACAAGCACACCCAACTCAGTCTGAGCGTGTGTAAGATTTTTAACAGGCTTCGTTGAAGACCAGCTTCCATGAAGCCCCTTTGCCCAATCGACAAAGCCTGTTGATTATAACGAAAGTGAAAATTGACGCAAATCTATTTCCAGCGCGTCAATATCACCTCGCGCTGAAACACTTTAACGGCGAAATAGAGCAAACCAACATCCAAAACAGCCACAATTACGCCCATCCAAACAATTACACGCTGGTCAATCAAAATAAAACCGACTGACTGTCCGATAATCAGCATTAACAAAGGCAAAACCACAATCGCCGACAACTGTTCTGCCACCCTGGGGTCAGAAACGCGGGATGAAATCATAATTGCCGAAGCTACCGCCATCAAGGCCAGCAAAGGGCCGACGATGAAGACAGCAATCAACCACACGGGGGCTACCAAATAAGCGAAGATGGTTTTCGTTACCATGAACCATGCGCCAACCACGTAAATGCCAAAGGCCAGCCAGGTCACGACGATAGCCGGGGTCATGGCGGCAATCGCTTTGCCCGTCACCAGTTCGAGAATAGTGATGGGCGTCGCCAGCAGCGGCTCCAGGCTGCGCGCCGTCTTTTCACCGACGATGCTGTAAGAAGCAATAGAAGCCGGAATGATGACGGGCAACATCATAAACATAAGCGTGTAAATGTTGAGCATGTACACCTGCGTGCAATCATATTCAGACAAATCAACGCATAAGTCGCCGAAAAACTCGTCTGGC
>JANTGY010000001.1 GCA_024762695.1 Anaerolineae bacterium | reverse complement strand
GTGAAGTGAGCATGACGCCAGTCGTGCAGGCGGCGCAGCCGCCGCTGGGCGGGTTGGGCGGGTGTGTCGCTTACGAATGATGCCGCCGTTTCCAGAAACATTTTTCTGGGCGGCGGTCTTGACGACGGCCGTTACCAACCAGCGCCACTCGAACCCAGAAAAAAAAAGAAAACCCGGCCAGCCTCATGAAGAGACTGACCAGGTATTCTCAATGTCAATAACTGCTACGCCGCCAGCGCCGCCAGCTTACGTTCCACGGCAAAACTGGCCTCATACAATCGTTCTTTGGTGACGTCGCCGAGCTTGCCCAGATGCACGGCGCGGACGCAGTTACGGCCGTTTACCAGTCGGCCCTTCTGCAACGAAGCCTCCATCTGCCCGGCTCGTTTGCCCCCGCTGCGACGTTTGTAAATGACGGTGTAGACGCCATGCGGGAAGATGACCATTTTGCGCACGGCCGTATTGAGGATTTGGCTGTCCAACTTTTTAGAGTAAGTGATGTGCATCTGATCATGCAGTTTAATAATGGTCTAGTGCATCGGGGCTAATTCGTCTGATTCAGGCAACAGAAAAGGCCAGATGTTGAGGATTTGATGTCCACCCCTATGTATCCAAATAAGGATCCTGAAATATCAGAAACGTCTGGCGAACCCGCCCGTCCGGTTCAATGAAATCCAGGCCAAGACCAATGATAATGCGGGCTTTACGGCCGTCCGTTCGCGTTAATTCAATATACCGATCATGCGCTGTATGGCGGTCGAGTTTGAATGTGATGCGCACCTGTGGGAATTGCGCTTTTAGTTGGTTGATTGCCTGCTGCTGCTCGCCTTGTTTCCGGCGTGTAGAAACCGAAACCCATTCCAGCGAACCGCCTTGCTGCGCCAGCTTGATGTGCGCGCCCAATCGGTTCACGATCTTTTCCTTTGTGTCCAGATAGCGGTCGCTGACAACCATGCCGCGCACGGGCTGAGCATAGAAGTCGGCAAAGAAATCCGCCTCGCAGTATGTTTTACCGTCCGGTTTTATCTCTTGTACCCGTGTATTAGCCGGTTCTTGCAAATCGGCGTACTCTACGGCGCGGCCTCGATACCGATTTAACTGACGCCAGATATCGTGTACTGCGTTGTCATGGTGAGTGACTTGTAATTGCGCGGCAATATCGTCTGTAAGTGAGATCAGGTCTCCGGCGGCCGTTTTGATGGCGGTTGGAGAGGGTGAGTTGGCGTCAATCACGGCCGTATACGGCAGCACCCGGTTCGTGAGACGCAAATCAAGCCCTTTACGAAGCAAGAGACGCAGGTGTGCAGCGGCGGCAATGGAATCAGGATCGTCAATTCGTTGGTCAGGCAACTGGCGTAAATAGAGATGTACCGACACTTGGCGTTGCAGTAACGTCTGAATCAAATCCAGCCAATTGTCCCTGGCCGCAGTTGGTGGATTCAGACTGATTTTTTCGGCGGCAAGAATCAGTTCCTCATTGGCATTTAGCGCCTGTTCCCACAACCACACGGTTTGGTTCACAGCGGCTACCGGATACATCCCTGAAGCGTCAACTGGCGAATTTTGTTGCAAATCAGCATCCAGAGCGCGTAGAAATTCAGCGACAGGGTTGCGATCCAACAAATGATGCTCCCATTGATTGCTATATTCCCGCAAACAACGATAGCAGCTTGTTTCGCAGTCACAATCAACAATTTCCAAAGCTGCAGCCACAACCTGGCGCATTTCTTGTTCTATTCGCTTTACATGCCCGGCGCCTCCAGGCACATTATCGTAAAGGACAATGGTTTGCCGCCATTGTTGACCTGATTCGTCTGGAAAAAGTACGCCGTCAATATCTCGGCGTTCAATTTGCAACGCGCGGCTGGCCCCTTGAAGCAAAGCGTATTTCAACGAAAGCCAAAAGGAAAGGTTGTCAGGTTCAGGTAATGGAATATCGGGGGCGCTGGAGAATTTGAGATGAAGCGTATCTGTGTCTTGTTTGAAGCCCAGCGTATAAACATTTTTCCGCCCTAATTTACCCCCGCATGGCTGGCCGTTGTAATAACCGTCGCATTGGCTGCGGCGCGGATCGCGGACGTGTTTGCCGCATCGGAGGCAAATTCTGAACCCTTTCCCGTAGGGGCCTTCGTTCACGTAAAGCAAAGAGCCAGAGCGGTCATAGCCGGTAGACAAAACATTGCCGATAGATTTTGCGCTAACAGGGCCGGGAACCAGAGCGGACTTCATCAAGTTAAACGGCCTGTCCACGTATTGCCCGGCCGGTTGGCCGCTGTCCGCCGAAACGCGGAAGCCGTCGGGTTGGATGTAATGGTTTTGGGCTGATTGGCCCCGGAGGACAGGCGTATGGCAAACCGGACAAGGGCTGTCCAGACCGTCTAATTCTTTTCCGGCCGTTTCTTCCAGCCGCAAATAGTTGCAGGTGGGGCAAATGTGATAGGCGTAAATTTGCGGCGTCTTGCCGAAGAAATCCAACGCTTCGCTTTTCCAGATGCGTTTGTCGGCGACAACTTCTTGCCCAGGGGCATATTCTCGAATCGCTTGTTGCAAGTTGCGCTGTAAACGAAGCTGGTGAGACGGGGGCGGGATGCGTAATTCAACGACATGCAAAGGGAATGAGTAACTGGGCAAAACGCCTCTATCGCTGAGATGATTGATGATGTCTGTTTTGCGAAAACGATCCAGCAATTGGCGATAACGCTGCATTTCTTTGCTCAGTTGATCCAAACCGCCGGAGATTTGCCCGCTCAAAGCCATCTCTTGCTGCTGTTGGAGCGATTGGAGAATAGCGTCTTTATAATAACCGGCTATGGTTTGATAATGCTCGTATCCTTTGCTAAACAAATCCTGAGCAAATGTTTTTAACGCAATTGAGGGATCAATGGCGTGGTTGACAGCTATGGCATAGTTTTCAAGCAGTTGCAGCAGACGCGCTTCTTGAGCGGACAACCATTGGGAGAACATTGAGTAGTAAGAGCCGCCTGCCGTTTGTTCGTCAAAGAAAGCGCCAACTGTTTTGTCGTATGCTCTTTGGGCAGCGCAGTAACGCAGGAACTCGCTCAACAAAATGGCGTTGACGTGACGCTGGAGGATGACTTTGTTTTGCACATCCAGGTAGGGGACGCGCACACGGCCGTTTATAATCTCTGCCGGCGTTTTGAAATAGGCTTGATCGTGGGGGCGATTCGACGCCCAGGCTAGAATGAACGCTGTGCCGCTGGTGCGCCGTCCCGCGCGCCCGGCGCGCTGCTTATAATTAGCCACCGTCGGCGGGATGTTGCTCATCACAACCGCTTGCAAATCGCCCAAATCAATCCCCATCTCAAAAGTGGTGGAGCAGCTAAGCATGTTAATGTCCCCGTTCTTGAACAGGTTTTGATAACGGCGACCCTTTTGGGGATCAAGCTGGGCCGTGTGTTCCTCAACCCGCATGGGGATGAGCGGTTGCCGCAAGTTGTCGTAATAGAAATTGTCTCCGTCCAGTTTGTCAACGTTGATGGGCTGCAAAGTTCCGTGGCAGTGGGCGTGCGGACAGGGCAAACTGGCGCCGCGACAGTTGAGCCGTTGGCATTGGTCGCAGCGATACCAGGCAGTATGCGCCTGAAAGAACAGCCGATCTTGTCGAAGCTGGTAGCCGTCGGCGGGGCGGCTGGTATCCAACAGGTCGCTTTTGTCTACTAGCCAGTCCAGAATTTTGTTTAAGGCGTTGATAACGGCCGTTTCATCGCTCGCCAACCCTTTATATTGCAACACCTTTTGCATGAGCTGGCGGCGTCTGTGGCGCGGCGTTTTGCCCACCCAGGCAACTTCATGTTGAGAGGCGTCATGCCGCACGACGCGCGGACTGAACTTGTTGCGGCCAAAGATGGGATCGTCTCGTTTTACGCCATCCGGCAAGACGACAACCTTGCTCCGCCGCAGCTCGTCCAGCAAGTTTTCTACCAATGTGCGCGTTTCGGCAGCGGTTACCCCTAAATCCTGCGCCAGAGGCGCAAAATCCGGCAGTTTATCGGGTTCAAAGTATTGGACGCTCATCAACCCCAACGCTTCCAGCGATTGGCGGGAACGCAGTCGCGTGGTGATTTCTGCGAAAATCTGCTTTCGCATGTGGCGCATCAAACGTTCTTGCGGGCTTTGGTTGAGGTATTGAGTGTCTCGCGGCAAATTCTTTTCTTTGATTGTAGGATCATTATGGAGAAGGCGATATTGGAGGGCTAAATCCAGGCAAACTTCGCTCATTTTTTCCAAATCGGGCAAGTAAGTGGGAGTGGAAACGGCCGTTACCGCCTCCCGAATAATCCGCCGATATGCCTGCTGGTTGACCACATCTTGCACAAATGCCGCAAAACGAGCCGCGCCCTGGCGGCTGTCATAAAAGCTCAACAACTTACGGCCGTTTCCGGCTTTCTTGCGGACGCTCTCTTGTTTGGCTTGCGGCAGTTCCCGGTAGAGATCGTCGGTTAAAATTGCCAACGGGGTCAGGGCGTTCATCGTGATCTCGGTGGCAATTTCCGTCTTTTTCAACGCCCGGCTGTGGCAGCGGCCGCATTCATTCAGATGCTCCACAACGTCGTCTTTGGTTCCCCTGCTTTTACCCCGCTTAACCGGACGCTCTTTTTGCAACAAATACAGCGTGATAATTTGATCGGATTTACGCTCACAACCGCACTTGCCATTGGCCCTGACTTGTTGTTGGCACTTCAGGCACAGTTTCAGCTCCGTTTGTTTGAGAATCGCTTCTCCGGCTTGCGCTGCCAACGTATCTTCATCATCTTCATCATCTTCATCGTTTTCGTCAGCCAGCGCACGGTTATCATGGATAGGACGCCACGTTAGATAACGCTTTTTAGCTTCTTCTTCAAGAGATGTCTCCGGCAGGTAAGTTTTGCCCGTTTTGTGCATCCGCACGTAAACTTGACCGCAGGAGCGGCAAACAACCAGCGGATAAACAGGCGCATGACAAGCGTCGCAGGTTTTGCGGGGAAACGCGAACAATTTGCTATAGGCTTCTCCGGCTTGTTTATCGGGGCAGGCGGGATTAAGGCAGGCCCAAACACCCTGCGGCGGCCGTACAAAAAGATGGTAACGCGCAGGCAGCAGGGAGGGTTCATCCACATCCGGGCGGGCCATCGCGGCCAATTCGACAAGATGATACATGGCGTCCTGCCGCTGCTCGCGGGGTAACTGGTCGAATACGGTTTCGGCAACGGCCGTTACCTCCACCGGCTCCCCCTTCTCCGTCATCATCCGGCGCAGCCGGGCCAAATCTTCATTGCCGCGTAACACCGCCCACAAAAATTGCGGCGGCGTCAGCGTATCGGCCAGCGACAACTCATCCTCCGCAATCAACTCCATTTCCAGCATGAGCAGCGCCATTTCATCCGTACTTTCCCACGATTCTTGCCGGACATTGCGTAACAAATCCTCAAATTGGGGATGGACATAAGCCGCAACCGGCGGGCGTCGCGGCGCTGCGGGGGGAATGTAATGATGATTCGGTTCGCCAAAAATAATATCGTCTGTTCTAAATTTTTCGCCAAACAACGCTTCGGCAAAGTTGCGCGCCGGTTCGGCGTCGTCGTTGGTCAGGGTGGCGCTGGTGGCGATGCAGCGCATATGATCCGGTTCCAGTTTCAGGCGGTGTTTTAGCCGCCGCATCAACAACCCAACCTCAATCCCTTGCGCCCCGGCGTAGGAATGGGCTTCATCCAACACCACAAAGCGCCATTTACCGGCATTAAACAAGGGGCTGTCCTGGGGGCGCAGCAGCAAATACTCCAGCATGGCGTAGTTGGTGATTAAAATTTGGGGCAGTCTCCCCTGTTCTCGAATCTGGTCGCGGCCGATAATCTCATTGGGTAACGGGTATTGATCAAAAAGCGCACGCCGCGCCGGTTCCATTTCCTCCCACTCCTTTTTCATTGCCGCTTCCGCTCTGCTGGCTTTGTCCAACAATTCGCTGGTGTAACGGCCGAATGTGATCTCCGTCCCTTGCAGCAGTACGCGCAGCCGGTCCAGTTGGTCATTGACCAGCGCGTTCAACGGATAAATGAGAACGGCGCGGACGCCGGGCGACGGGTCTTTGAGCAAATCGTTCAAAATGGGGAGGAGAAAACATTCCGTTTTACCGCTGCCAGTGCCGGAGGAAACGACGATGTTGCGATTTTCAACGCACAATTTTCGCAGCGATTTTACCTGGTGCGTGTACAGAGGCGCGTCTACGGGCAGCGGCTTGTTGTGTTGAAAACAGCCCATTTGCAGCAGTTTTGGGGTAATGACCCCTTCCTGAGCTAAATCTTGTAACGTTTCGGCCGTTTGATAGGGCGCGGTCAGTTCCAGGTACGGGCCGGCAAAGAGGGCGCGCGGCCGGTTAAAGCTGTCCTTGATGAATTTTGCCAGCGCCGGTTCTTGTCTGTCCCGGTTCACGTCAAAAGTGGTGGTGAGGTAGTTGGCTAATGTGGTTTGCAACTGTTGTGAGAGTTTAATGGGGTTCATCAATCATGTTCCTTTACGGTAAAAAGTTTAACTTCCCCCAGAAGTTGATGAAGGTTAAAAAATTAAACCGGTAATAGGATTTAACCGCAGATTTCGCAGATGGCGCAGATTTTTCTCTGGCAAATTACGCTAATCTGTGTAATCTGCGTAATCTGCAGATTACCGATTTATTTTCTAAATGTTCATGAACTTCTGGCTTAATCCGGGCTGTGTAAATAAAGAAGTTCGGCCCAGGCCAGTCCCCACGCTGTATGATGGGGCGCGGCTTCGTTCAAATGGGCCAATAATGTTTGGCAGTCTGTTTGCGAGAGGTGGCTGTCTTTGAGCAAGGTGTAAAATTGGCGCGGATGGTAAGCGGCCGTGCGGAGTAGAACGCCTAGCGCCAGCGCCGCCTGCCCCAATGGGCTGACTGTTTTTTCAAAATACCATACGTCCAATAATCTTGCCGCGCTGGCCCAAAGCGGCAGCCGTCCGCCGTCTTGCCCCCGCCGTTTGATTTCACGCGCTAACGTCAGCAGAGGGATACGTTTGTCGGCTTGTTCAATCGGGTTTGCGACCGGGAGAGACGGCTCAGGGTAATACGTTTCAGGCGTGGGATAGATAATGCCATGCTCGTCATACGCATCCAGGAGCGACTGGCCGCGCCGATCAATTAGCAGTTCTGCCATTAAATCGAAGCCGCCGTGTTTTTCCGGCACGGTAATGTTGCGGAGGTCGGCTTGGGAACGGCCGTGTCTATGCCATTGTTCAAACTCATCGGACAGTGTAAAGGATTTCGCCCCCGTCAAACGGCCGCAGCGTTGACAATAATACAATCCATATGTATCCAGCAGGTCAACGGCCGTCCAGTCATTATTCGGCACAGAGTCGGGCAGTCCGGCTTCCACATGCACCAGCGCGCCGGAAGCGGGCCGCCATTGCACAAACACAGCCATTTTAGGGCTGCCCTTTGCGGGGGAAAGTCGTAATAACGCATACCCTTCTCCCCATCGCCCCTTCTGCATGGCCCGCAGCGGGTAAACCGGCAGTTTACGGCCGTGTTCATCCAACTGGAGCAAGATGGAATTGGGAAAAAACAGCCAGGCGGGTAAAGCGCCATGCGCCTCGATCCAATCTTGTTGCGTTTGAACGGCTTGCAGCGCGACCAACGGCGGCCATAATTTTCGCAAATGGTTGGCGCCAAAATTGGTGAACGAACTGGCCGGTACGGTGGCTAATTGAAACAACGTGGCCGGCGTTAAATCAGCCGCGCCGGCTTCGGCGATTTCCGCCCACCACAGCACAAAATCTTCCGCTAACTGCGGCGAAATGATTTGTCCGCCGCGAATCTCCTTGATCAAACCCTGCGTTTGAACCAAATCGTCCGGGGATGCGCCTACGGTGAACTGCACGGCCGTTTCCGGCAACGGTAAAAACGCGCCATCTAACTCAACTTTTAACAGGTAAACCCCATCAGGCAAGGATGCGGGCAGTAAATGAACGTCTTGCAAAGCGTCAACCCGCCCCAGTTCGGCGGGGGGCAGGAACGGGTTGGTGAGCGATTCGGCCAGAAAACGGCCGTTTCCCACCCACGCCTCCTGCAATCCCGTACTAAACAATACCATCTGTTCCGCCGCGTCATACTCAACGCGGGCGCGGCGCAACTGCGGCCGTCGCCGCACCGTAAACAGCGGCCACGTATCCGCCCCGACCTGCGCCTTGACGATGATGTGCGGTTGCTTGGCCAGCCGCACCATGTCGGAAAGCTGGCTGCGTCCAATAACGGCGCTGTAACGGCCGCGACGCAGCGAAATGACCCGCCTGCCCGCTTGACCGGGGATGAAAACGGTGAATTGCTCGACGACGTTGCGCGTTCCTACGGCGTGCAGCGTTGTCTGGCGCAGTTCCTCGCGGGTTAAAAACGGCCGTTTCGGTTTCGGCTCCAGCCAGGCCATAAAGCGGGCTATTTGCCAGGCCAACGGAATATCTACCTTGTCAAAACGGAGCGTGAGACGCGGATCGTGGCGTAAATCTGTCCAGGTGATTTGTTGACGGCCGTTTCCCAACAGTTCCACCGCCATCCCTTCCCGGCGCACAACCGCCGCCTCGTCCACGCCGTTCAGTTCCAGCCGGGGCGGGTTGGCAGGCGTGTAAACCCGGTTCGCTTCCGGCGGAATGACGTGTAAGCCGGGGACAACCGCAAATTGCAGCGGCGCCGGGAAAACCGGCTGCAAGCTGATACGTAGTTCCACCGTGTAGAGGTTGGGTCTTGACGGCAGCAGATCGCCCAAATGAATGTGCAAGCCCGTTTCATTCAGTTCGGCCAATCCATGCTGCCGCAGGTCGCTTAACGGCCGTTGCTTCCGCCAGCCTTCTTGCCCCTGAATCCACAAAGAGGCTTGCTTAAGCAGCCGTTCGCCGCCATAGGCGATGGATAAAGCGATGGTTGTATTCGTAAATGTCGGCTGCACTTGCCGGGAAAGGGGCGCGATGGGTTGTTTGCCCGTCAAAACAGGTTTGGCGATTGCCGGGGCAGCGCCGGATTCTTTTAACACGAGGAGTTTCTTCGCGCCTTGTTTGATTGTGACGGGCAGGTGAAGGGTGAGTTGGGCCGCCCAGTTAAAACGGCCGTCAAGCGGATACGGGACGGGCAGCGTTTCATCCGGCTCAATGGGTTCGTTATCTGCGTCAAGGAAGGTTAACGGCCGTGCCGCGCACACCAACCACATCCCATCCCTGACCTGACCGGGCTGCACCGGAACGCCATAAGCTCCCTGCTGCGTGGCGCGGAAGAACTGGACGGGACCGGTAAGCGGCTGCGGCAAATCCAAACGCATCGCTTCTTCATCCATATCGGTGAGCAGGACAAGCTGGCCGTTGGCCGCGCCGTCCGGTTCCTCAAAAATCACATTCTGAATGATGCGTTCCCCGGTTTGCATCCGCCAGGGAGTTACTTCCACTTCAATTTCAACCGATAAGGGATCGTCGGACGATGATGCCAGCCAGACCAGACGGTCCGGCTCCCCTTCCAGCCCATTGTCGGCGGGGATAATGATGTTTTGTACGCGCAGGCCGATCTCTTCAGCATCCAACGCCCAAATCCAGGAAAGGCGCGGTTTCGTCTGACGCAGCGTCCCCGTTTGGCTCTTTTGCGCTTCCAGAAAAATCTGGGCTAACTCGCGCCATACTTCCTGCTCGATGGGCGTATCCGACAGCAGATTGCTGATGCTTTCAATCGTTTCGCCATCGTTAATGTGCAAGCTGATGGCGGCGGCCATGTTGGCGACGAGGGCTGCCGCTGTTTCAGCCGTCGCCTTGCCGGTAATGAACTGTTTCAGCCGGTGTGAATAGTACAAATCAAGCGAGTGTTCTTGTTGTAGATGCGCCGCTAATAACTCCGGCGTGTCGGCAACTGCCAAGACGTGACGCCAGTTTTTTCGCAGCCAGACGGCAAAATCAACCTGCATGTAGCGGGGTAGCAGCGCATGGCGGAAAACGGGCGTGACGACATCCCCGTTGGAGCGCTGCGGAAATTCAAAACTGAATGTTTTTTCCAAATAGGGCAGCACATTGACGAATCGTTTGCGGCAGCGAGTCATAAACGCTTGCGAATAGGTGACGCCCCACACCGCACGCAAATAGGGGTTCCAAAATTCATCAACCGCTTCGTCCGGCTTTTGTTCGGCGTAACGGGCGGACAGCGTCATGGTTGTCAGAAAAACGGCCGGCGGGACTAATCGCGGCTGGCCTTCAACGACTTTGGTTTGCAGGTTGGGTTCTTGCGCTTCTTCTTGAATAATCAGGCATAATGTCTTGAAATCGTCTTCGGTAAGGGGAAGCTGCCCCAACCAGGCGACTTTTTCAAACTGCTGCCGTAATTTCATTTCCCATTCGTGCAAGCGCGTGCCCGGTTTACCCGCCCAGCCGGAATCGGCAGCGGGATGGCGGGGTTTCTTTTTTTGTTTCAGGTAGAAGTAACGGCCGTTCTTCCCCGGCCCTACCCGCTCAAAAAAGTCCGTTGCTCGGATGATAAACGCTGGCTCATGCACATCCGAAGGGACATCGGTCGGTAGCCATCGCTGCGCTTCCTGAGTTAGTTCCTCAGCCGACAAGCCGTTTTGTTTATGCTGGCGTAAGATTTTTTTGAGGATGCCGTCTAATTGGGTAATTTGACCGTAATTGATGTGGCTGACCGTGGCGGCATTGATGCGGTTGAGAAAATGATAATCGTCTAAAACGGCGCATAAAAGAGGCAATAATTGTGGGCGCGGCTCCGCCGCTTCCCAAACCGCATGTTCATCTAAAATGCGCTCCCATTGGTCAATCCCAAGCAAACCGCCGGCGTCTTGAATGCCTTGCGCTAACAATTGGCGCAGCGGCCGCCAGTATGATTGATGCTGTTGATTGCCTAAACGGGTCAACCCTTTCTGTTCAATTTGTCGGATGCGCTCACGCGACACTTTTTCGGCCGACGCCTCGCCAACTTCTTTCAAAGTCAGGGGGTCTTCGCCGTGGACGCCATAGCGTAAAAACAATATCTCGCGCTCTTTTTCATCCAATCCAGCAAGCCAATTCGACCAAAGGGTATCTAGTTTTATTGTTTCGGGTTCTTGTTGCGATACCGACGAGGCGTCAGGCGGTTGCGTTGATGCCGGGGCAGATGGAAATGTGTCCACTGGACGTATGATGAATTGGTAACGGCCGTCCTCCACCTCCACCAAGTAGGGATGGATAGCTGCTGCCTGAGCTATCTCCGCTTCATCCCATGCAAAATGAGCATGGCCTTGATTTACCCTTTGAGCAATAGTAGATAGATTAAGTGGATGAGAAGCATTATAAGTCGCTGCTGTCAACAATCGAATCAACGTGACGTTTTCGGCATGGACGGACTCTGCTAACTTCCAGCCCCAAGAGGCTAAACCCGACTCAATCTCTGCCAGACTGGCCGCCCCTAAGTTCTTGACCTCTTGCATTAACAGATCTGCCGAGTGCATGAGCAACAAGCGTGGCGTGCAAATCCCCGCTCTCGCCAGCGCGTTTGTTGCCCGTTTCGGAAGCAGTTCAAACTCTTTGATCAAATCAAAATCAAGGTGTGATTTATTCCCTGAAAAACCGTCTCGATTTTCAACCCATATCATACTGGCGTCTAACTTCCCCTGGTAAGGAGCATCTTTGATATCGGATGATTCTTCATCGCCAGGAGGCGTTGGTAAAATGATAGGGGTGTCAATGGGCTGAATATTGAATTGATATGTGCCGTCCTCCAATGCTTCAACATAGGGATGTTGAGCCGCTCCAACAGCTACTGCCGCTTCCGACCAACTTGTTTTTAGTTTGGATTGGTTAAAAAAATTGACTTTTTTAGTAAGGGCTGGCAGTGTGAGTGGACGCGGTTCTTTCCGAAGGGCGGCCGTTATCAATCGAATCAAGACAACTTGTTCGTCGTTAACTTGGTAGGGCAGCGCCCATCCCCATTGCTTTAAGGCAGCCACGATTTCAGCTACCCCCCGTTCCCCTAAATTCTTTGTATTCTGTTGCAATAATTCAGATGTGTGCATGAACAGCAAACGCAGCGTAACGATACCCCGTCGCAAGAGCGCATTTTGCACGCGGACAGAAAATAATTTTAACTCGTCTAAAGGGGTGTCTACGTCGGGCGGGATGGGTTCGGGAGGAGATGAGTCGTTGCCGCCGTCGGGGTGGGGGTCGTCATCCTTGGACGGCGGCGGATCATCGTCGCTGGTTTCGTCGAGGGGCCAGCCGGGGATAGCGTTGTCAACGGCCGTCATCAAACGCCGCGTGCGCTGTAGAGCAACGACGATACGCTGGTAGTGCATAATATCGTCGAAACTGAGGCTGCGGCCGCGCCGGTCTTTGAGCCATTTGTCCAGCGGTTGGTAGCCGCCGATTTTGAACGCCCATACATCGGGGTCAACCCCCTCAAAATACTGCGTTTTGTTGATGAACACCCGCCCCGGATGCCCCATGGGGGTAGGTTCCACATAGCGGGGATGCCCTTTTGCGACCTCATTGCCGCCGCTTTGGGGGAAGCGGGTGACAAGCTGGTTCAGCGCCGGATGGGTCATCAGGTGCAGTCGGGTCAGTTCATAGCCAAACTGGGCCAACTGGCGAAACAGGCGTTGGCTGCGCGTGAGAGGCAGCCGGGGAAAATCAATTTTCAGGAATTCGGCGTACCGTTCGCGGTAAGTGGGGCTGTGGAAGACGGCGTAGGCGTAGTAAAAAATATCTTCCGGCGTAAAGACGGCGGCATCGGCCGGCGTTGGCGGCTGAATCGCAAACGAGTCCGGCACGGTAAAGGTGAGGTTGAGCGTTTTCTCAACCGTGCGGATGAAACCAGGGGACAGATTGGGTTCGCGGGTAGTTTCGGTGGTGGCAAATAATGTTCCGGCCGTGCTTTCTGGCGTTGTGTAAAGATAAAGAGGGAATGAGTAACTTCTTTCCCGTGTTTTATTAGAGACATAACTATCTTCAACAAGACTATCAATGGCTAATATATGCATCCATTGTGAACTGATCGTTTGGCGGCATGTGTTAAATCCAATATTAGATTGTGAGATGAAATTATTCATCACCTCGGATCGTGGCATACAAATAAATCCACGTGTTTTACCCGTATAGTACGTACTACGCCGATCAAATGGACGGTATAATATTGGCTGGATTAATGATTGAGAAAGGCCACTTTGACGCACATCTTGCTGGGCTAATGTTACTTTCCAATCGCGCACGTCTTTCCGCAAATTATATTTTTTTCTCGCCTCCTCAATTCCAAGAGATACGAAATCGTTTACGGTCCTCCAAACATCTTCCTTGGTATCATGGATTGTAAAGTGATCGCGGGCAGTTACAATGCCTGTAGAATTTATCGGCATTGCCTGTTTTATTGACCAACTATTGCTTTCATATTCTAAAAGCAAATCACGATCTTGCTGGATAAACAGATAAAACGGAGCTGATGGATTTACTGCGTTCCACGAGATCTGGGCATGATCGCTCTCAAATAATTGATGGTATTTAGAAGTGCGAATACCCCATAAATCAGTTCGAAATAACGTTGCTTGTGTTTTAGAAGACGATTTTTTTATAAAAATCCCAACTGATACCCCTTGCTGTATATCAAAAACATTTTCGTCTTTTGTACCATCTGGGGAAACTTCTTTCTTTTTGCTGTTACCGTGTAAATCCATGATGTAAATTTCATCAAAGGCTTGCAGCAACTGCTGACGCATCCCGCGAAATGTTGGATTGTCTAAGAATCCGTGATTGGTAACAAAGCCGACCACCCCACGCCCCGTTTCTTCAATGCGCCACTGCGCCCAACGAATAAATTTTACGTAATCGTCTTGCAGCCATTTGGGGTTACGCTCGCCCAGCGGCTTGCCATCCACAAAGTAATAGTCGCGTACCTTATCCACAATCCAGTCGCCTGTGTTACTGGAATGGCCGGAATAAGGCGGGTTGCCCAATACCACTTCAATGGGTTTATTGCGTTTTACTTCAGCGGCCTGCGCCCCTTCCTGGCTCAAAAATCCGGCAAAACCCAGCGTTTGCCGGTTCACAACCGGTTCGCTCAATGTATTGGTCAAAAAGATGTTGAGTCGTTCCTTGCTGGCAAAGTCGTAGCCTAACTCCCGCAGTTGAATGCCCAGCTTCAAATGTGCCACCGCATAGGGGGCCATCAACAGTTCAAAACCAAACAGGCGTGGCAGCAAGTTCGTTTTTACGTAGCTGTTCCAACTGCCCGCCTGCCCCATCGTCTGCAATTTGTCGTAAATATGTTGAATGGCAAAGTAAAGAAATGTTCCCGTCCCCGTCGCCGGGTCTAAAATGAGCGTGTTGGGGTCAGCCAGCCCCAACGGCCGGTCAAAATGGCTCTGCAAAATAGCGTCCAACGAGCGCACAATGTAGCTGACCACCGGCTCCGGCGTGTAGTAAACGCCCCGGCTTTGGCGCAGTTTGGGGTCATACTCGCGCAAAAACGTCTCATAAAAGTGAATGATCGGGTCTTCCTGCCGCTTGCGCCGCCCAAATTGGCGCAAAATCTCGTGCATGTCGGCGCGCCGCAAAATGTGGGCCAAATCATCCACCAGCCAGGAAACCGCATCGGGCATATTCGGCCCGGAAATCTGGTAGAAAAAGTCGGTCAGGAAGGGATTGGTGCTGGGTAGATATTTGTAGATGGTGTCCCGCGTCAGTTCGCCGCCGCTGTCCAACTGCTGCACCCGCGCCGCAAACAGGCCGTAGGTCAGCGTCTGGGCGTACATGTCGGCAAACTCGGCCGGGGTCAGGCTGGGAATCAACGCTTCCTGAAACGCCCGATATTGGGCATGGAAGGGGCCGCTTGTTTTTTCTTGTTCAAATGTGGCCGTAATCGCCCGATCCATCAATCGCGCTAAATGAGCCATGCGTCGCGCCAGCTCTTCGGCGGTGACAATCGGCGCCGCTTCCTGGCTAAAAAAGCGGGCGAGAAGGTCGCGGACAGCGCTGCGTCCTTCGTTATTGACTCGTATCTCTTGCCCCGCCGCACGGCCCAGGCTGGCCTCCTCCCGCAGTTCGCCATCTACATACCAGTAAAAATCGAGGTAATTGGTGAGGATGAGATTGTGCAGGGAGCGGCGATACCGTTTGAGTTGGTCGGTCTCGGCCACATCTTCCAAATGGACGCCCACGTCTTTGGCCTCGATGTAGCCTAACGGCGTGTTGTTGGCGAGTAAGATGTAGTCGGGCGCGCCGCAGGCGATGCGGGCGGGGTCGTTGATGACGGTAAGGTTGGGTTTGAGATCGCGCAGCAGGCGTTCCAGCGGGGGGCGGTAAGCGTGTTCGCGGGCGACGCCGGTGGCGCGTTTTTTACGGAGGGCGGAAAGGTAGGTTTGTAGTGGATCGCTCATCATATAGACTGGACGCTATCTTAAGAATTATGAATTGTGAAGGATGAATTATGAATTTTCACCTGTCGTGGCGTCGCGCAGCGGCGCGATCAACGCCAATGAGAACTTTCGCGTGGTTCAATTGTAAAGGGTTTTGTTATTTATGTAAAACAAGCCATTTGTAAAACATATCTTCTCTACAAACGTAGAACGATTTGGCAAATCGTTCTGCCCGATTTACCAAATCGGGCTACGGTTTTCACCCATTCGTGGTGGGCAATCGCCCATGATGTCTCCTGTCTGTCTACTCATCACCCTCATCCTTGGCGATCCACCAAATGAGTAAGGCGAGCAGGTAAACGGCGACTAGCATGTCGGCTATGTCGGCCGGGAATGCCCATTGAATGAATAAAACGGAGCCAACGACAAAGGCAAAAACCAGCGTAAAACGGAGCGGCCCTTTGATGGCTCTACCGATGCTGCTTTGCCCCAAATAATCGGCGATGGACGCCAATGGGGGCGGCTTGGGCGGCGGCGGCTCGTTTATTTCCACGGAGTGAATGTTGATGTCGCCGGAGCCTGTGTGTACCGGCCCGGTGACGGGCGCGTGGAAGCCGGTTTGGTGCGAGGCGCTGTCTGGTAAGCTGGTTGGTTCAGGTTCTTCGTTCATTGGTTTGTGTGTCTGTTACGATGGGGATGATTTCCGGCGACGGCCGTTTCCCAATCCAATCAATAACAAAGGCAAAATGAGGGCTGAACTGCATACGCCGGGGAGACGGCCGTTACCTCCCTGCTTTGGTTCCGACGTGGGAACGGCCGTTGGCGGCGGCGACTGCGGGTTGTCAATCCGTCCGCCATCGCCGCCGAGGACAAACCCGGCCCAATAAAACGGGCCGGGATAGACCGCCTGCACGTCAGCTTGGGCCGCTTGCAGCGCTTCCACCTTGTCCATGCCGGATTGCCAATGACGATAAAACGATGTCATCAACGCTTCTGTGGCCGCATCGTCAACCGGCCACAAACTGGAAATGACGGTCGGCGTTCCGGCGGCAAAAAAGGCGCGCGTCAGCCCCACAATCTCGTCGCCGGGTGAAATGGCCTGCGCGGCTTTAGCCACATTGGTCTGGCAGGCGCTGAGGACGACCATTTGCGCCGATTGCAGATTCAGGTCGTAGATTTCGTGAGCTTCCAAACGGCCGTCATCCTGTCCAACCGCTTCAGCGCCGCTGCCTGGGGCCAGGTGGATGGCGCTGTAAAGCGGATTGACAATGTTGTAGCTGGCGTGGGCGGCCAGATGAATCACATCGGCTCCCTGAACGTCCGACCAAAAACGGGTCTCCTGCGCGTCCGTCCCTGTGTAAACCGGGGCGTCGAGGAGAGCGGCGACGGCCGCAGCCTCATCCGCCGCATGAATCAGCGGGGGGAAAAGAGTATCGTCAGTGGCCGGGCTGCCAAAGACGAGCGCCGGGCGGGTGGACGCAACCAGCGCGGCGGCGTTCGCTTGAATTGCGCCCAAACTGCTGGCGGACGGCAGGAGAAAGAGGGTGTGCTGCTGCCCCAGGTAAGTTTCGCCATTGGTCAGGGCGGCAAAGGGGACGTAATGAATCATTTGGTGGGGGATGACGCCTACCTGCGGCGTATTCAGCCGCTCAACCAACGGCGCGGCCAACAAATCGTACAAATCGCGCAGCGGTCGGGGATGGGGTTCGTTGGTGTTGAGCCATTGGTGGAGGTTGGTAATGGCCGTTGTCAGCGCATCCGGCGTCGCCTCCGGCAAAGGCACAACGGTTAAATCAGCCTGCGTGATGATGAAAGCCAGCGTTTTATCGGCCGTTACAAAATATTCCAGCAGTGTCGTCTGTACATCCAAATGACTTTGGATGTCGGACAATGAGTCCACATCGGACGCGAGCCAGGCGGCTGCGTTGGGATTGCTGACTTTTAGCTCTACCAGCAGGTCGCTGTAGGCCGCTTCCAGGCGCGTCAATTCGGCGCGCGCGGCGTCAATGGCCGCAGCGTCTTGTTCATCGCCGGGGCGATTGTACAGCGCGGTTAATTGCTGGCGGCGGGCGGCGATTTGCGCTTGTAGATCGCGCTCCTGAGCCAGCAAGTCGGCGTCGGCCTGGGCGCGAAAATCTACCGCGCCGCTGCTGATCTGGTCTAAAAAGGCGCGCGCCCGCGCTTGCTCGGCCAGATGAAACGCCTCTTCGTCGCGTCCCAAATCGGCGGCCAGCGAGACGGCAAGGCTGTACACGTCGGCCAACTGCCCCAGGTAGCTGGTTTTTAGCTCGGCAACGGTGATGATGCCTTGCAACTGTTCCAGGTTAGCAACGGCTTGTTGAATGTGGTCGTAGGCTAACGGCCGTTCCCCTTCAGCCGCATACGTCGCGCTCAACAACGCCTCTCCGGCCATGGCGACGGCCGGATCGTTCAGTTTGTCAGCCATGTCCACAGCCTGCTGCCCGTATGACGCAGCGGTCGCTGTGTCGCCGAGTCCCAGATGACTCAATCCCAGCAGCAGCAACAAACGGGCTTCGTCTGCCTGACGGCCGCTTTGTCGGGTCAGGGTTAATGCTTCCTCGCCGCGCGAGACGGCCGTGTCAAACTCTTCCTGCGCCGCCGCCGTCCAGGCCAGATTCGCCAACGCCAAACTAACGGCCGTCGGATTATCCAGCGTTTGCCAAATGGTAATCGTTTGCTCCAGGCAAGTCGTCGCCTCCGGCAAATCACCGGATTGCAGGGCAATAGCCCCCAAATTGTTCCGTACAGCAGCCGATCCCTCGAAATTGCCCATCGTTTCAAACAAGTCCAGCGCGGTTGTCAGGTGAGCGCGCGCCCTGTCCAGGTCGCCCAGCGCGCGATACGCGGCGCCTATGTCGGCTTCGAGCGAGGCGATGGCCGGCTGTTCCCCGGTTTGCTGGTAAGCGGGCAGCGCGGCCAGGTAAAGCGCCAATCCCTGTTGATATTGGCCCTGCTGTACGTAAATGCTGGCGATATTTGCCTGGGTAGCGGTCGCCATTCGGGAGGCGTTCGTCTCGTTGGCGATAGTCAAAATGGTTTCATACGTGTCCAGAGCGGCGGCAAACTGGCCTAGATAGGCTTCAACAGAGGCGATGTTGTTGAGCGTTTCCAACTCTTTTTGGCGATGGGGCAGTTGGCGGCGCAGGGGCAGGGTTTGCAGCAGCAGATCGAGCGCCTGATCGTAGCGGGCCAGCGAAATGTAAACCAGGGCGATGTTATTGAGCAAATCCCCTTCCGTTTCCGGGTCGGGCGAAAGCCGCTGCTGTATTGTCTGGGCTGATTCCAGCGTGGCTAATGCTTCGCTGTAGTTACCCGTTTCACGCAAGACCCAGCCCAAACCGGTCAATGAAGCTACTTCTTGCGCCGGTTCGCCCAGGACGCGCCATAGTTCGACGGCCGTGTTGTAATCGGCGATGGCTTCCTGGTAACGGCCGGTGAGCGTGGCAATGTTGCCCAGATTATGGTAGACGCCGGCCTGGTTGTAATCGCTGTACTCGTCCGGCGTTTCCGTGTAAACGGCCAACGCTTCCCGGTAAAGCGCTTCGGCGCGCGGCAAATCGCCGGCGGCGGCCACAGCCCCGGCCAAATCTTGCGTGGCGTGGGCGGCGGCAATCGTGTCCCCGGCATCCTGATACTGTTCCTGCGCCTCCGTGAGCGCCATCTGAGCGTCTTGCCATTGCCCTTGCTCAAACAAATCAACGCCTTCCAGATAGCGCTCCGTCGTAGGCGTGCCTGTAGGCAAATTCGTGGCAATGGTTAGCGCATCGAGTAACATCGTAAAGGCGTTAAGGGCGCTGACGGGGTCGTCCGGGTTGAATTGGCAGCGAACCATCGTCATCAAGGCGCGCAGTTCGCCGCCGCCATAATCCGCTTCCTTGAAAAGGTTGCGGGCGTCTTCCAACAGGGGCTGCGCGTCTGAGCAGTTGCCGGCTTCGTAAAAGGCGCGTCCTTGTTCGTAAGCGGTTTCGGCCTGGTCGAGCAGGTCTTGATCAAAGGTTACTTCTTTTTGGATGAGGGTTTCGTAAACGTCGGCGGAGGCGAAAAAGGCGGCTTCGTAGTAACCGAATACCTCGTCCATGACGGCAGGATCAAGCGCGGCTTCCAATGGCGGGTAGGAATCGGCTAAACGCAGGTAGGCGTCGGCTTCGCCGAGTTGATCGCCGGCGCGTTGGTAAGCGGCGACGGCTTCCTGCCATTTGGCGCGCGCATCTTCCAGTTTGCCGTCATTGCTTAACCGGTCGCCTTCCCCTAATAAAAATGTCGCTTCGCGCAGCGCGTCTAGCTGCGGGTCGCCGGCGGGGATGGGGCGCAGGGTTTCGGGCGGGGCGGCGGATGATTGGTCGGCGGAGGCTGAGAGGTCGGGTAACGGCCGTTGCTGGCAGATGCCCGCCGCCGGTTGTTGGGCCGGGGCGGCTGCGGGCGATGTTGTCGGCGCTCCCGCCCAAACGGTCAAGGTTGTCAAAATGAGGCTGGCCAATGCGATGACCACTCCCCGGCGCAATTTTTGTTGTGCGTTCATCGTCTTTTATCCTTTCTGCTCAGGCAGTCGGCAATTCTCTTCAATGCCGCTCAATTGTTCGCTAATTTCTGCGATGGCATCTTCGATTTCCAGTGCGCGGTATTTCTCTAACGCCGCTTCCCAATGATTTTGGGTTTCGCTTATCTGTCCCAGGCCGCACGTCGCCCAGCCAAGCAGGTAGTGCGCTCTGGCTTCCGCTTCCGGCAGATGGCTGCGTTGGGCGGCGACGAGGGATTGGTTCAGGGCGGTTTGGGCTTCGTTGAACAGGCCCATGTGCAGGTAGGCTTCACCAAGACGCTGCTGGACGGCCGTTTCCCCCTCTCCCCCATTCGGCAAAGCCAATAACAAATCCACCGCCTCGCTCCACAACTCATGACGCATGAGCAGTTCGGCCAATACGAGGGTCCGTCCCGGTTCCGTGCCAATTTGCGCTTCTATTTGCGCCGTTTGCCGGTGCAGTTGGGTGATTTCTTCTGTTTCCAGCAGGGAAAAGCCGGCGCTATTGCTGCTGCCGCTGATTTGCAGCCGATACCCGGCCCCGTCGGCTTGCAGCGGTTCCCATTCTTCGGGGTAGGCGCTCTCGCTGCCGGTGACGACAACGGGAGGGCGGTAAAGGTTATCATCGCTTAAGAGGGTGAGGGTGATGGTTTGTGTGTTGGCGGGGCGTTGCCAGCGGAGGTACGGTCGTTCTTCGGACACCCATCCCCCACGCGGGCGCAGGACATAGCCGCTCAACGATTCGTCTGGCGTTATGTCAATTTCCCCGCGCAGTTGTGAGATGTCGGGGGCCGGAAGCGGCGGCGGAGCGGATAAGCAGGGGACGCCGACGGGTTGCTGGCCGGGATCAAACCGGCGCGGGTTGTTTGCCCAAAGTGATTCGGCGCCGCAGAAGACGGCCGTTTCCCCCTCCGCAACATACAAACTATCCCCTACCGTCACCCGCGCCCCAACCCCCAGCGGAATGCGTTGATCGCTGGCGGCGCCTTCATGCCGCACAAACAGTTCCCCATCAACCTGGATAATCAGGTTGGGAAGCGATGTTTCTGCTTCCTCCCTGATATTGGCTTTTTCCGGCGTGGCGGGGGGCGATTCGGTTGGTGCAAGGCGCGGCGTTGTCTGGGCCGTTGGCGATAAAATGATTGGCTCGGCTTCTTCGGCGCAAGCTGCAAGCCCCAACAATCCAATGAGCAACCAAACATAAAAACGCATTATTCATTTCTCAATCGGGCGTTCAACGCATCCACCCAATCGGCGGCTTTGAGACAATCAAACAGGAGTGTCCCTGACGGCGTCGTGCATTGGTCGGAATCAAGAACGGCCGAAGCGTGCGCCAAACTATCGCTCCAGGTCTGCCGGGCGGCTTCCGGCTGTCCCAGCGCTTCGTAGGCGCAGCCTTGCAATAAATAAATCTCCGCCAAATAAATGGATACATTTTCGCCCGTTTCCCTGACGGTTTGCATGGCGGTTCGCGCTTTTGCTAGATGCGTTAACGCATTTTCTGCTGTTGTTTGCTGCGAGGATGACACAAGCGCGTCGTTGGGAAAGGGGCATTCCTGCCGGTCAATTTGACCCAAATAAGCCCAGCCCATGTTTTTCTGGAAAATGGCGGTTTCGCGCCGGGGCATGTCGCTGCCGGCGCGTAAACCGGCGTGTAAAGTCGTCAACGCTGCGTCCGGGCTGCCTGTTAGAATGTATAAACGAGCCAGGTTGTTGTAAGCGGGCCAGAATTTATCGTCTAGCTCAATGGTTTTTTTGAACTGAATGATGGCTTGTTCTTCATTGCCGGGTGCTAAGTCGTAAGCGTTGCCCAGGTTGTAATGGGTGCGGGCGTCGTCTGGTTGCAGGCGGGCGGCGTATTGCAGGGATTGGATGGCCTGGCTGTATTCCCCGGCGGCAATTTGGGCGGCTCCTTGTGTGTTTAGGCGGGTGGTGAGGAACGGCCGTAGCCAGAATGACCACAGGAGCGGGAGGAGGATGGCAATGGTAACGGCCGTGCGCCAAAACCAGGGATGGGCGGAATAAGCGCGCCGGATCAACCAACCCAACATCTTGCCTTTGGATTGGCGCGTTTCCGGCGGCGCGTCCGACCAACCAAAGATATCTTCGATCTTTTTACCGATGACAGTTATTGAGGATGGCTGACCAACCTGTTGAATATTTATATCCCCACTACCCGTATGAACAGGCCCATGAACCGGTCCGTGGAAGTCAGTCTGGTTGTGAGGTGAAGATGTTGAGTCTTCTGCAGGTTGTTGTGGATCATTCATATAATCCTTGTTTAAGTGAATCTGATTACGCGCTCAATTGAATTCGGTGTTATTAATCCAAGATTGTTAACTGGATTTCGTCGGAGACAAAACGAAAATCTCCTTCAATATCTCTTGGGTCTCTTACAACATTGTCGTTATTTTGTCCTGTTATATTTGCTATTGGTATGTTGCCGTTAATGCCATGTACAATTGCATCTTGAGATACAACAACAGATATGATTTTTATAGTGTCCCCTGGTTGAGCTGGCGCCCCTGCGTTCCCCACGTAGGCGGGTGATTGCGACCATGTTCCGTCAGATTGAATGGCGCCCGGCTGCACTTGAATATACCAACCGGCTCCTGGAGGGTCTTCTGGAAAAACCAGGACATATAGACGTAGATTATCATACTGGCTGTGCGAAACAACAGATTCAGTTGTTCCCTCCACGCTGAATTGGCATACGCTTGGCGTATCTTCAGAGCGAGAACAGGATAAGGTTTGTACTGGGCTGACAATACTAACTTCGGCTGGGCAATCGTCTTTTATTTTTACATTTGTTTGTCGCTGGTCCTGTCCTCCCTGACCATCAAGAACGGTCAATGTAATGACATCAGCTCCCGTTGTAGTTGCCGCCTGATAAGTAGCCTCACTACCGCTCTCCGTATTCGTTTTGTCGCTGATTATGCCGATATTGGACGACCAGACGTATTGGAGCGGATCGCCATCGGCATCGGTCACTACAGCTATTAATTTGGTCGTATCTCCAGGGCATATTTGCACAGGTGATGCGCTGACACTAACGATTTGCGGTGGCATGTTCTCTGGGGCTGGGGGCGGAGCTGGTGTATGAGTAGGTGGAATTGATGTGCTTGTTGGTACCTCAGGCATGGGTGTTGGGTCATTATCACCCTTACAAGCGCCAAGCAAGAGCAACATGCTCACCAGTACGACATAACATGATACAGTATGTAAAGGTTTCATTGGAAACATCCTCCTCTATTTTGTCTTTTACAAAGCAAAATTACGTGGAACTTTTATGAGAATATTCTGCATTAAGGCCTTTCAATTGACACAGGGAATGTTCGCTTAACTGGACATAGTCCATCGTCAACTAGCAATGTAATTCTATCTATTGGTTCGGGTTCGGGAACGTAGTTGGGGGCATAATATGTGAAAGTTCCGACTTGTCCGTATGATTCTACAGAGCCAAATTCCGATCTGATGGGAATGATATTAATTTCGGGATTGCGTGTGATTTCAATGCCTTCCCGATTCTCAACCGCTACGGTTAAAGTTGCCTGACCATTTTTTTTGACGCTCCCAGGTTCAATTTCTATGGTGACGAAGAAACCTGGCTCACAAACGGGTGTAGGTATAACAGTTGGGGGTACTGTTGGAACTGGCGTACTTTTTGACGTTGCTGAAGGAACAATTGTTGGTATTGGTGTGGGTGATAGAGAAGACGACGTAACTTTAGGAATGGGGCTAAAAACAGGTGTGGGTATTGGTTCTGCGGATCTTTGCTCTCTTTGTCTAAGGGCTACCAGGCCTACGACTGCGATTAGGGCCACAATGGCAACTGATACAATCATGCCAAGCATAGCTGTTTGCGTTTTGTTGTTTTCTTCTGTTGCGTATTTCGGCGGCTTTGAGTAATTAATCTCTATGTTGCCGGTACCAGTATGAACTGGCCCACCAACCGGACCATCGAAAGTGTTTTTCGTTTGATTACCAGAAACGACGTCTCCGCCTATATTTACATCCCCTGACTCGTTATCTTTGGGCATGGTAATTTTATTCCCACCAACTTTGTCACCCCCGACCTCATCGCTCTGGGGTCTATTGAGACGATTGTGTTCAGTTTGGTTGTTCATTATCCACTAATGCGTTTACCATTAATTCTAATCTCACCGGGTCTCAGTATTTTTTGGGTTTATAGGTTGAAGCTATTCACTAACAAACGAAAAAGAGATTCGTTTGTAAGGATTCGTTGTTCAAATAAGTCCCACCATTCAATACCTTTGTCAATGTATTGAGCAAATGCGGTGTCGGCCACGTATGGCCGCGCATACCAGGCGCAAAAGCTAAGAGCAACCAGCCATAATGCCACTTTTGTCAAACGGCGTAGATTCTTCAAAAGCCAGACGATTAAATCGCCAAAAACATAGGTGCCCGGTAACGGCCGTAACCCAAAACGCCTTAACCGATCTGTGATTAAAAATTCAGGCCATAACGCCAACGGCAAAATACGCCGAACAAGTTGATAAGCAATGATGACGCCCCCCCCGACAAGCAAGACAAAACGCCAGGGAGTCGGTAACGGGAGCGCCAGTTCCCAGATAGCTTTTATAAAATTCAATGCAGCGCCTCCTGTACAATAAGCCTACTCATCAGATTCAGAGGCCGAGTCTTGCGGAGCGTCCAGCGCTTTAGTCCCCGACCCAGATCCAAGACTGTCAACAAGACGTTGTAGAACACGTTGCCCCGTTTCTTCCAGTTGAAAGCCTTCAATAACATCTTCTTCCAACATGATTTTGAGCGTTTTTAATTGGTGGTCCATATCTTGTTGGCGCTGCTGATTCAGCATCTGAATAATAGCTGGCACATCTTCGGGGCGATTACTGAGCTGCATGGCCAACAATTGCCACTGTCCTTGCTTGATAAGAGGGCCGTAAAATTCCATTTTCATTTGCATTCGCTCTATTTCAATAGCATCTTGCTGCTTTTGTAGTTGGGCCTCTTTATCCACAAGCGCTGTGTCCCGATCATATTGTTTTAGTTTGCGAATGTGAGCGCGGGCTTCATCTTCCAACCGCAACTTCACTATAAACCGTTTTATAGTTAAGCCCACGCCATATTCTTGATCTTTGACAGCGGTGGCAATTTCTCGTTCGGCCGCCTCGCTGTCTTCAACATCATAATGTCGGCTAACATTTCGCATCGTGTCTGTAATTAATGGCTCCAGGACCGATTGCACGTTTTTAAGTTTATTCTCCACGATAACAGCCGGCTTGTTTACCACACAAGTAACTTGTACTTGTGCATGAAAATCAAAGGCATCGCCCCGGCAGGGTAACGTGCAATTAAAAGTAAAAGATTGTTCGGCAACATTCACTTTGTAGATTTTTTTGTAGTCTCCCCACCGCACTTCCCCCGCTGTCATCCGGTCGCCAGGCCAAAGGACAACAACGGGTTTCCCTTCACGAAACAGCACCAGGGCTATGCCCGGTTCTGGCATAGGACGCGGTTGAAAGAGGGTTAACCGAGGAACGTTTTCCTCGCTAATAATAAGGTTATTAACATTTGTCATTGTTCAACTCCTTGCCGCATAATTTCGCTAAAAGTTTTGCCGCTACTGCTAATTCTCCTTGAGGGTTCTCAGCCCATCGTCGCAAATAAAAACAAACCCGTTTCCGCTCTCGCCCTGCTTCTATAGGCGCTATTGTCAACATGATTTGTTCAATTGCTGCGTACAGACGCATATCCTCATTAACAATGATGAGCCATTGATGCAAAATCGCTGCCGCTTGTTTGCGCGTTGATTTGGTATTGAGCGCGCGTCTCCACAATGTAACAATTGCTTCGCTATATTGTTCGTCCTGTGAGAGCCACAGCAATGTGGGACATTTCCCGGCATCAGGCTCGGACTCGATTTGCGAATTCGCGGCTAAATTCAAATATACGACCAACCCGGTAAGTCCGGCGATATTGTTTTTGACGGTTTCTGTCCAGACAAGTAAAGCATTGAGTATATACGTGTAATAGTTATCAGCTAACTCGCCAATCTGAAATAATGCAGCCATACTGCCGCTCAAAACGCCAAGTAAGCGAATATCGCCCAATCGGGCAATAAGGTGTAAATCTCGTAATGCCGTATCAGGAAAGCGAATGCCGACTAATCCGCCATAAGCCACAGCGGCCGTCCAACAAAGCCGCCAATTATTGGTTAGCGTACTCCAATGATGCAACAAGCCTAATACTTGGGGAGCCAATACGCCATCCCAGATGGGAATGCCGAGGGCGAAGGCGGCCATGCGACGCATACGTTTGTCTTGATGATTCGCCCAGGGAAGTAATATGTTTCTGCGAATGTTGCCAAAATCATATTTACTTAACTCGCCAACGGCCGCTGCAACACGTACACGGACATCGAAGTTAGCATGTTGCCCGGACTCTTGCAGCCAGGTGAGGAGTACATGATGTAAACGGCCGTATGCATGCCAGACATGATATAAAACTGCCGGTTGAAATACCGGATTATCCAATTCAATACGTTTTATGGGATTGCTGCCAAATTCGGTTTCCTCAAACCCGGAAACAAAATGGGAACAAACTTCTTGTATTCGCTGTGCTATAGTTTGACCAAAGTAATAATCTACCCCAGTTGGCGTTTTTGTTTCTGCGGTAGGCGGCGCAATCAGGGTTTGCAAACGTTCATCCAATTCGACAATGCTGTTGTAGCTTGCCCCATTCAGCACTGCTACGGAAATCATCAAAGAGCGATCCTCTAGTTTGGCATGGTCGTCAAACCAAGCGGCAACTTGTTGGCGAGCATGTACAGCGAAACGGGCTAACGCTTCTTCTAATTTAATTTCGCCACGAGCAACTTGTGTTAACAAATCCGCCAAACGATCTACGTCTGCAGGTAACAAATGTGTCTTCAGGAAGTTTTGTACGGCTGCATCCTGATAAACCTCTTCGACTTTGCGATGTAACGCTTTATCCCCAAACGAATACCATTTCAGGTGATTAGACAGAACGCTGCTCTGTTCAGGAATTTCACGCCAGTTAAGTGCATAATGATTTAAAATATCCTTTGGCAATGTTACTTGGCTGTCCACAGTAATAACCAAGCGGCTATTGTGTTTCTGTAGTTGCTCGCCCAAACGTTGCAAATTGAACTTAGTGAGTTTACCAGCTTGTTCAAAAGCTAATGTATCAATGCCGTATCCTCGGTTGGTTTCCCATTCCAGCCTTCGTAGGTCGTTCCAATCAACTTCTGGGCTAATCTCAAAAACTTCCTGTTTGTGAAAGTTAGTCAAAAGATGTAGAGCGGTTGTCCACTTTCCCCAATGGGCTTGCCCCCAAAGAATAAGCAGATGTTTTTCCTGTAAGATAGCCGTTGCCTGAGCAAATAGGGGAGGAGAAACATAAACAGTGTTTATTTTATCCAACAAGATCGAGACAATGGAACCTATGCCAATACTTGCCTGCCCTCCGCCCGGACCATGAAAAATCGTTCGTTGCTGTTCGCGTCCTACAACGTCTCCGGATATATGCGCCTCAGCGCCAAAAAAGACCCCGCCGCTGCGTGCGTCAATATAAACGGCCGCTGCTTGTCGACCACGCAATATCTCATCAACAACGCGGCCAATTTCTGCATCCTGTCCACTTTTCACCCACTCGTTCACAGGAGCAGTGCGAGCAGTTTGATCCTCATCCGCTGCTACCGTCTCTTCTTTTTTTGCAGTGCCGCTTTGCAGATCGTCTTCGACTTGATCATTCATTGTTTCTCGTTACTCCAATCAAATTATTGACTTCAAGCATCAGCCGCTTGAGGCGTTCCTCAAATCTTGTCCAGCGTACTCCACCAGGGCGCGCGGGGACGTAATCGGTAACAGGCTTGCACCAACTCGGCGATGCGGTCGCGCCTTTCCAGATGGGCGATCAATTCCCTGGCCTTGTCTTGCTTCGACCGGCCGGGCAGCGCTTCATAATCCACACCCAAATCAAAACTCAGGTCGCGCAGTTCGCTGTCGTCAAAATGGCGGGTTAAAATCTGGCGCAGTTGCCCTCTCTCTTTGATGGCGTAGCTGGCAACGTTTGTCTGGACGCGGCCTACAACCTTGTCTAACGCCAGGGTTTGGGCGCGGGCGCTGCCTACCCAAAACGCTTCCTGGTATACGGTGAAGATGAGACTGATTTTGCCTGACGCACGCGGGATGAGTTGGAAGTAGAAGATACGCGAATCTTGTTCCCGGTAAAGCTGCAAGGCGTAACTGTCAGTTCCTTGAATGTCGCAATCGGATGCGCTGACAGCCACGCGCAGCCGAATGGCGGACGCGCCGGTTGGCCAGGCGGGTCGTAATGCGCCTGACTTGACTTGGGTCAGTTCGGCCGCCGTCAGTACGGGCGACGTGGGTTGGCGGATGGCAATGGCAACGTCGAAGGGTTGGGCAAGGTAGACTTGGGCGGGTACGGCCGTATCCAAACGCAAATGGGTAAAACCGGAGCCATCCTCTACTTTTTCCTGACGACGGCCGATATTGATGTCGCCGCTGCCGGTATGAATCGGGCCGCTGACGGGGCCGTGAAAGACGGTTTTGGTTTGATTGCCGCCGACAACATCTCCTTTAACGGTGACGTTGCCGCTGCCAAAATAAACGCCGCCGCTGCGCTGGTCGCGGCCCGTTTCTCTTGTATGGTTTGTGTCGTCGTCGTTATTTTTTGGGCGCTGTGAGGCGTTACGGCCGTCGCCAGATTCAGCGCACGGGACATCATTCTCTAATAAATTCAACACGGCCGCCGCCCCCCAAAAGGCAGTTTGCTTGGCTCCCGGTATCTCATCCAAATCGCCGTAGCGCAGCGAGCCGAGCAGGTAGACGACCAAACCGGTATCATATTCGCGCCAATCATTGGGTTGGAACAGGTAGCGTCTGGCCGCCTGGCGGATGGATAACAATATGGTAAACGGCCGTTCCAATCCCTCTGGCGGCGTAGTTTGCTCCGGTTGGCGCAGCGCGCAGCCCAATTTTTCATAAAAAGATACGACGCGCTTGGGCGAAAACCCGGCCTGGTCTAAAGCGACCGGCAGCAGCCGGTTGACGACGGCCAATTCCAGATTCAGAAAATCGCGCAGTACGTGGTCTTCGCGGGCGTTGACGAAGTCAATCAAATGAATGTTGCCGCTTTCCGGCTCCACCAGCACGTTGCCCAGATGCAAATCGGCGTGGATGCAGGCGGTGCGGGCGTCGAAGGAGCGATTGAGCAGGCCGGGCAGGGCGGCGAGCGGATTGGGCAGGATTTTGTTATGGGAAAAGGGGAGAGTGACGGCCGTTACATCTGTCCCCGGCCCCAACGCTTTTGCCGCCAATTCTTGCAGCCGCCCCGCCCGCGTTTGCGTCACCTGTCCCGTCAACGGCCGTCGAATGATTTGCCCCGTCTCATAAGCGGCGATGTCGGGTACGGCTTGCGCCAACAAACGATACGCGCCCGGCAGATGCGGCGGGACGTCCAGTACCAGCGTCTGGCGCTCCCGCAGGATGCGCGTTACCTGAAAGTCGGAGAGCTGTACGGCATCGCCAACGGCAAAAGTCTGCGTTTGCGGCTGCAAGGTCTCCGGGCGAAGATAGTGCAAGGTGTCGTTGGGGGAAACGGCCGTACACTCCACCGCCAGATTGGGCGGCAAAAAAGAATCATACGCCGCACGCACAGACAAATCGGGATGAACCGCCGCCTGCTCCCATAATTTCCCTAAACTTCTGAACAATCTGTCCAGAACGTAGTTGATCTTTTCGATGGGCGCATCCTGGCAGTACGCCTGCAAACTTACCACATCGAAGGCGCCATCTCCCGCCAACGGGTAACGCAAGCCGCCATACCGGCTGCCAGGCGGATAAACCGGCTTGCCGCTGATTTTGGCGACGCCGGGCAGCCGGTTGTGGATGCAAGTCTGGTACGCTTGCCATTCCTTCTCAATGCGGTCAAAGTCGTCTATTTTTACGACGGAGGGAAGTTCGGGACGGCCGTCCGGGCGAATCGGCCGTACCAGAAAGACGCGACTGCCGCTAAACCCTTCGCTGAATTCAGATTTGACAATCAGACGGCCGTAAGCGGCAAACATTTTTTCAAGGACTTTTCTAACAAAAGGGGGCAGCGGGATACGATTGTCAATTAACGTCATGCTTAGACTCTCCTTCAATTTAGCGTCAATCTCATTGTACTCAACAACTTGGCGTTATTTCTTGCCAGATTCCTGCGACTTTCTGCGCTGTGGGCCGAAATATCACCCACTCGGCTGCCCTTCAGGGAAAAATTGATACCCTCCTTCCGGCTGCCCGCGCCAGGTAATAATGTAGACTGGCTTGCTGGGAATCGGTTCAACCTTTTTGCGCAGCCCGCGAATCATTTGTTGAATCGCTTCATTGGAAGCGGCGGCATATTGCACATCTTCCGGCCAGGCCGCTTCAAAGATGTCGGTGTAGGTGTGCCGGACGCGCGGCTGTTGGATAAAAAAGCGCAGCGCTTCCCTTTCTAACGGCGTCAAAGTCGTTAATGTCGCCCGCCCCTGGAATAACTCTTTGGTATCCGTGTCTTCCCAGATACGTCCCCGGCTGCGTCCGGCTGCCTGCCCCACGTAGGCGCTAAACAAATCGCTGAAGATGCGCCAACCCTCATTTTGGCGGCGACAAATCCCTTTTTCCTGTAAGCCGGACAGCGATTCCAAACGCAGCGCTCGCAAATCAGCCTGCCCTTTTGGCCCGGCATTCGCCCTTTTACCTGACTGAGACGAAGATAACAGTTGCTCTTTTTGCAGTTCAGACAGCGTAAATTGTTCTTCCTGGGTTAAATGGTTCCACAACCGCGTTAGCCGCTGTTGCATGTTGCGCTGCGCCAACAGGGAGTCAATCCATTGCGATGGGGCTTGCTGGCGGCCTGTTGTCGCCCACCAATGGGCGGCAACGCGGATTAAGGTTGGATGACCGCCGGTTAGCCGCCACAATTGTTGTATTTCTTCTGCGTCTGGCGGCGGCACGGCCGTTTGCAGTTCCCGCCGGATCATATGGTTGGCGTCCGGTTGGCTCAACGGCCCTACCCAACAGATATTGATGTCCAGGATGTCGTGTAACGGCCGTGCCGCCTCCCGATAGGGCGAATGAGACAGCTCGTTGACCATGCCGATCAGGTAACACAGCGTCCCCTTATACCCGTCGCGCAAACTTCGTAGCGTGCGCGCCATTTCCGGCGTAGCCGTTTTGAGAAACTCATCGAAATGATTCAGTATCCAAACAAGACGGGTTTCGCGCGCCTGGAACAGGGCTAACAAGTCCAGCAGTGCGCCTTGCGGCAAAAACGGGTCGCGCGTCCCCGCATGCTGCCGGTAAAAATCAGTGATGATTTGTTGTAATGCATCATCAAACTGGCCGCGTGCCCGGTAAAACGCGCGCAAGATGACCCGGTACAAAGTAGCGACCGTATCATCCGGCAGGATATTCAAATCAACAGGAATGATAGCAACCCTTTCGAGGGGAATGTCCAGATATTGGGCGAATGCCTGGGGGCGGTGATAGAGAAAATCTAGCAGCGTAGAGCGGCCGATCCCAGGCAGCCCTACGACGCAGCCGCTTTCACCCTGGCTTATCCAATCGGCAATCGTTTGCAATTCCACTGCCCGGTAGCTATCCGGGTAATGCTGCCAGCGGCGGTGTGCCGCCGCCATTATCCGGTCTGAAAGTTGCAGTTCGGTCTCGTTCGCAGACATCAAACGCCTCCCCAACGCTAAAAAATTGTTCCGCATAAATAAATGGTACAGATGCAGATGCCGCCGCTTGCCGATCTGCTTCCGCATCGCCTACAAACAGCGTTTCGTGCGGCGCAGCGTTGAATTGATTCATCAACTCGATGAGCATGACCGGGTTCGGTTTTTTTCGGGCGCCAACCGTGGCAAAGCGGACAGCGTGTAAGCCCAATTCGCGTTGCAGCCAACGAAAATGGGCCAACGCCGCGCCCACGGTGATTCGCCCGACGCGCTGCCGGTTGACGCCGCCTTGGTTTGTCGCCACTGCCAGGAATACCCCTTGCTGTTTCAGCGCGGATAATTGGGCGGCGACGGCTGGCAGCAGGATACGTTGGAAAGGGGATGTGGAACACGGCCGTTGCGGCGACAATGTGCCGTCCAAATCAAAAATTGCCAACTTCAACTTCATAAACTGATTGTAATAAGTTGGCGCTCAAACCACAAACTATCTATTTCTATCCAAATGAATCCTCAACATTTCCTCAATGGTTCTTCATCTGGCGATCAACTTTCCCTTCTAGTTTTTTACTATGCTGTAATCACATCGCCGCTCGAGAAAATCATTTACAAACTTGACTTCCGTTGAATGTCTCATGAGAGGATAGTCCCTATCTGGCGCGCCGCACTCAACGAGTCCTTATTCCCCAAAAGGAAGGTGACTTGTGACGCTTAAACTTGCTAAACAAAAAGTAATCTACTTGTTGGCTGCGGCCTCCATTGTTCTGATGCTGTTGGGAACGCCCCTGGTAACGCCTCCGGCCCATGCCGGCGATTGCCCCACTGTTACCGCCCCAAACTGTTAATGACACGAATCGAATAGCCAATCGGTCTTGACTGATTGGCTATTCATTTTGGGTAATCAGTTGCTGCCGCTTAAGTTTGAATTCTGCCAGTAGACTTTGCGCTCTGGCATCATCCGGATAATTTTTGAGCGAAGCGGTGGCTCTTTGATAGAGCGAAATCGCTTCTGTCGCTTGCCCTTGCGCCGCTAACGCCTCTCCCCAGGTTCCCAAAGAATTGGCTACCTCTATTTTCTCGTCAACTATCTGCCACAAGGCAACAGCACGCTGTACGTAAACCGACGCTTCCTTCGCCTGACCCTGCTTTAGCAGCGCATTTCCCAAACTTTGCGTTGCCGCCGCTTCCAAATACAGTTTGTTTGATTGGCCCAGGCAGGCCAGATTGATTTGTCGTAGGGCGGCTTCTGTTTTGTCCCATTGCTCGCGGCGCGAATACAATGCGCCTAGATTGATCTGAATGATGGCTTTGTCTAATTCGTAGTAAGGCGCGGCGGTTAACAACTCAGAGGCTTCTTCATAACATTGCAGCGCCTGGTCAAATTTGTTGGCGGTTTGTAATACGAGGGCAAAATTGTTGAGGGTACGTGCGAGGAGGAGGGGCTGGTTAAGTTCGCGCCGTATAGCGACGGCTTGCGATAACATCTCCTCGGCTGCGGCCAAGTTGCCGCGATGCCGGGCTTTTGTTCCTAATGTGCTAAGGGCGTGGGCTTTCCAGTAGGCCATATCTTCCAAACCGTCCAGCTCGGTTAGGGCGGCACGGCCGTATTCTTCCGCAGCGTCGTAATCGTGATGGCGCAAATAATCTTCGCCCAGGTCGCAGTAAGCGATGACCAGGATTCGTTTGTCGCCAAGCTGCCGCGCCAGGGTTTCCGCTTTGTGGTGGGTTTCAATGGCGGCGGGCAGTTTCTGGGCAAAGCGCTGCAACTGTCCCAAACGGCTCAACAGGTCGAATCTCAGGGGGAGCGATTCACGGGCGCAGGCGACAGCTTTTTTTAATACGGGTATCCATTCCCCCCAATATCCCCGTCGCTCTATTAAATCGAAGGCTTGCAGGGCGACGACGGCCGTATCTTCACCCGTTTGCGGCAGCGCCAGTCCAATTTGCACCGCCTGGAAGAGATTCTGACGTTCAATGTCCAGTCGTCGTATGGCGTTGTCGTTCGTTTCCTGCGTGCGTTGCCGCCAGTAGGCGACGGCCGCTCGCGTACTCTGCACAAACCTGGGAGAAGCGGCCGGCAATTGGGCGACCGGCAATTGGGCGGCAATCATGGCTCGTCGTCCCCGTTTATCTCCGGCAGGTGAATGATTTCGGTGCGTAAGAAAGTTTCGGTTAGACGGTGGATGCCGTACTGTTTTTCTTGCAGCGTGCCGCGCACTTCCAGCAGGGAGCGGCGGCGCAGCTCTTGAATGGCCGGCCAAAGCTGTCCGGCGGATAGGCCGCTGATTGTTTGCAAATAGTCGGGCTGCGCGCCTGATTCGGAGACCAGGGGCATTGCTTGCAGCAGGTCGCGCGCTTCTCGGCTTAAAATTTGCCAGGTTTGCCAGTAAATGTGTTTGTACAAATCTTCAATCGGCCCCTGCCGTCCCTGTTCCAGGTCAGCCAGAATTTGCGGCAAAGGCAGCACGTCTAGCTGGCTGACGACCAGTTTCAAGGCTAACGGGTTTCCGCCGACTGCGTTGTAAATGGCGGTGATGTCGTCGTCGTTTGCTCCGGTCATCGCTGTTATGCCAATTTCTTGGGCGTGATGGCGGATCAGACTGAGGGCGTCGGATAAAGATAGCTCGTTCAGGGAGAAGTTGAAGGTGCGCGCCTGTTTGCCTGGCCGGGCGCGGCTGGTGAGTAGGAATTTACTGGGATCGGCCAGGTCGTTGAGGTGGGCCAGCAGGTGGGAGGCGTCGGTTTCCAGGTTGTCTATGACGATGAGATGGGGACGGACTTTGAGCGCCTGCCGCACTTGTACCAGACGCTGATCGGGCGGCAGGGAGGCGGCTGTTTGCGGGAATAGTTTTTGCGCCAGTTCGCTGATGATGGCGTCGTAGGTGTGTTCGTAGGAAAGGAAACGGCCGTTCATCGTTCGCGGTTCCGCGCGCAACCATATCGCTTTATCAAAGACAAATTCACGAATTACGCGGCGCGTTACGGCATCTGCCAGCGCTGTTTTGCCGATGCCGCCCAGCCCAACCAGGGCAATGACCCAGGGGATTTTTGGGGCCAATAAGTGTGCTGTCAACTGCGCTTGAGCGTCGCTTATGCCAAACAACTGCGTATATTCTGCTGGCGGCAGGTGGGCTTCCCATTCCTGTGCCCGCTGTTCGCGCAGCGCCATTTCCCGGTCGTAGATGATTTGGGAAAGTTGGGTTATGGCCGCTTTTTGCATTCGGCTGACGGTGTGTTCGCTGACGTTTAGTTTGTTGGCAACGGCCGTAATCGTGTCGTTTTCCGGGAAGCGCAGCCGCAGCACTTGCGCCCCTGTTTGGTCGTGCGGTTCTAACGTTTCAATGCCTTCCAGCAAGACAGCGTTTGTCGCCAACCGTTTGCGGGAAGGGGAATCGCCGCCGGCCAACGCTGCGCGGCGCGTTTGTACCAATTGCAGCGACTCCAGCAAATCTTCCGGGTTCCCACCGATGCTGCGCCACGCCCGCAGCGCTTTGTGAATGTTTTTGGCGAGTTGTTCCCGACTAAAAAGGGTAAAGGCTGTCATCTTTGTTGTCCTCCAGGTTGCCAACGTAATTTTAGCATATTTTGTGGATTTTTTTAGGGGAAACGGCCGTTTGGCAAGATAGCAGACCGCCGCAGAAATTTCGATATGGTGGCAAGGTCGCGCAAAAATTTTGATTTTATGGCATAAAAACGCGAAGGAATGGAAACGGATGCAATAACATGCGGGTATCTGACGGCATCATTTTCCCCCGGATGGTTTACAATAATTGCGATGCCAGTTAATCAGAGGGGGGGAGGAATAAACAAAGAATACAGAATGATGAAAAATTATCGTTACATGACCACTTGGAAAAAGGATCGCGCTTTATGATTACCCAACAGCCCCGCCCCAACAATGGGAAAGTAGTCGTTTTAGTGGCGGCTGGTTTTAAAGAAGGGGAAGCAATTTATTGTCTTGACCGTCTGCGCGAGGCCGGTATTTCGGTATCGTTGGTTGGGGTTTCGGCGGGGTTAATTAGCGGCGCGCACGGCGTAACGGTGCGGCCTGATTGCACGTTGGAGCAGTTAACGGTGACGCCGCCGCCCCGAATCGCCCTGATTCCCGGCGGCAAAAAAGCTGCTGCGGCTCTGTTGTCTGACCCGCGCGTTCATCGTTTGTTGACGGCCGTCGTTCAAAATAATGGCGTAATCGCGGCAATGCCAGATGCTGTCTCTCTGCTAAACGGGGTGACGATAGAAGGGATAAATACGTCTATCGCTATCATCTCCCCCAACAGCGATAGCCTGGATGAATTCATTAACCGCCTAATCAATCGTACTATCTCATGAATGCAAACTACTTAAATCACAGGCAGCCAATTATTCTTTTGAAAAGTAATTTAATTGACCAACACCGGAGATCGCACATGGGCCAGAGAATCTTGTTAACGTTGCAGATGTTCATTAGTTTAGTGTTTACTTGGAGCCTGATAGCAAGCTGCAATAAAAGCTTAGCTTCCCCGATAGCACAACCTTTGGCTACGCAACCTGTACAACAAAACGAAATCACGACTCTTACACAAGAAAAACCTGCCAATACACTTGAACAAGTTGAGTCAGAACCCACACTTACTGAACAGACAGAGATTGAACAGGAAGAACTGGAAACACTCCCTGGGGCAGAAGAAGCAGCGGCTATTGTAAAACCCGTGGACAATGATGCCTACACACAAAATAATTTGTTATTTCTAATTGATTCATCTACAAGCATACCAAACTGTAAGGAAACAGAGGCCATAGCGTTGCGATATGAGATTCCCGAATTATTTATTTCATTTCTCGCCACCTATGTGCAAGAGGCAAAATCGAGCCTCTATTCACCTCCGGTAATGAATTACAGCGTTTATCCACAAAATAATGAAGACGAGACCATCAATAATGATTGGGTAGACGAAGACTGGTACAGCATATTAGAAAATAGATTGGAACATTTCGAAAACGGTGTGGGTTACACCGCAGCTTTATCATCTACTCTGGACTATTATGATGAATCATCAGATTTAACCGTTGTCTTGATTACCGATGGCATCATTGATTACGACAACGACAACAATAAGGCTCAGAAAAGACGCAATGAGATTAAATCAACATTGGAAAATCTAGCGGCAATAGAAGGGATAGAGGTTATTGTCGTTCAGATGCCCTGTGCCAACATTGTTGAGAACGATCAAAATTATTGGAACTTCCTGGCCCACCCACCAAATGAAGAACCGCTCATTTCCCTGATTAGAAAAAATTCACTAGCCGAAATCACAAACGCATTGCTGGCCACCCCGGCAATGGAACGTGTTTTACCGCCACGAGAAACAAAAAACGTTGTCTGGGATTTTCGCTCAAGCAATGATGAACCATTCAGCCAGACCACTTCTCCCGACGATTGGTTTATTTGGCCTTATTTTGTCTCACCAGAGTTGACCAAACAGCAAGATCCTTACGCATTAACGTTAAACTCGCCCAGTGATTCCTATCAATTCAGACCAAAAGGCGTTTTTTGGGGCGAAGAAAGCGCTAACGGCCGTATCGAAAACAGCGGACGAATAGACTGCAACGAACCACTCAAGTGGGAATTTAATCTACACAGCAACCATAATCCCAATCCCCCGACAGCAAAAGAAATCGTTGGCTTTTATATATGGAAAACCCAGTTTCCTTTTGATGATATTCAAATCGAGTTCGTCGAACCACCAACCATTTGGAACAACAGCCCAATTACCGTTACTACATTCTTGTTTGATAACACCATCCCAGGCGAATTATTAAGAGATCGCTTAGACAATAAATGCAGCCCGTATTCATTTTCCCTGAGTATCAGCATGAACGGGACGATAATCACAAAAACATCCCAATCCCTAAATGAGGTAAATAGCACTCACGCCTGGCTAATTCATTTCGACAAAACCCCACTCACAAGTGGGCCACAAGAAAATGTAACAATATCCCTACAAGTAACAAGAAATGGTAATGATTCCCCAATAGAAACTGCCCTACCCGAATTTATACCTGCATTCTTTCAGCCAATACCATCAGGTTTAGAGGTGTCGCAACCGTCAAATGGTTATTATCTATTAGAAATAGACTTCATGTATCTTGAATCACGATATTACAACAATGATCAACCACCAATACGCATCTTTGTGGCTACAGGTAAAGTTGGTGATAACGATATACTTACAGACGGTTTCAAACAAAATTGTACTGTAGATGAAACTGATTTAGTAGTTGAGCATTCATTTAAACTAGTAGATGGTCCAGAGCCTCTCCTCCCCACCAAAGCGGGACTCTTCCAATTAGCAGACAAACATGTCAAATATTCCGGGAATTCCTTGGGAATTGATATACCACAAAGATGGTGGTCAAATAAAACAAAATGTGGCTACCAAGACTTGATCATCCAATGGCCAGCTCTCCCGGGCAGGGCAAATGACTATATAGTTACTTGCCCTCTAACAACCTCAGGAGAATTCTCCTGCAATCCAACAACCAATTACACAATTGAGGAGCAGCCCCAGCCATGAACCGGATCAATTTATTACCCAAGACTCGACTCGGTTGGTTGTTCGGCTTGGTTATAACGTTAACTGTATTTGCTGTGTACTATTTACCAATGCCGGAACATGGAACACCAAACGTGACCTCCGGTACCTCAGTGTATCATGAATTACAAGACTCATATTATGGGAATTATCAAGGTGGAATATACCGCGCCAGCCACAATGATTTGAACTTGACTATTCAGGTCCCTAAAGCCATATCTCGTGTTGAACAACGAGAAATGATAGTTACAGTCCAAAATAAACCAGAACCAACCAATAGCACCAACCCATCAAGAGTATACGATATATCCTTAATAGTTACAGCGAGAAATAAAGGAAAATCTACAATTATTCCTATTCAGGTAGAACATTTATCCTCAAATTCCGAAACATCTGAACAAACCATCATACCAATTGGCTTGATTCCAGAACGAGGTACAATTACACAACGAATATGGTTGCGCAGCCCTATTGAAGGAGTAAATGAGGGGGATCAACTGCAATTGGACTTCTGGATACTAGAAAACAACAAAGATGCGAGCGAAGCCAACATCCCTGATCATCTAGATGTATCATCCCAAAACGGGATAAGCCCCCCTGTTAACCTGCAATCATTACAAGACGGCCTTCCACCAGTCGATAAATCCCTTGTTTTAATCAGGGCACACTGGCTAATGAACCGCTCTAAACCTATTGTCACAATTTCAACAAAAGATGTATTGTTACAGTCTTTTATAAGGTCAATCTTATTACCCCCTTGGGCCAATGGACTATTAGTTATTATTTCTCTACAGATTGCCTGGTTTGTAGAATGGGGAATACTTAGTCTCAATCAACTTATACGTCTTTACACTTTATCGTCAGAAAAAAAGGAAGAAAAAAATATCTATGATGCCCATATAAATTTCGGGGGGTTTGTGTCGGCAATCTTTTTAATATGCTTATGGGTATATTTCTCTCAGGGCAGCGGCAAAACAGGTGTCTTGAAATTAGTTTATAGCATCTTTCCGAAAACATTCATAATGTTTTTTGTCATATTAAAAATGTGGATCTGGGTGGTAATAATTATTGTTGTTTTGTATATATTATGGATTGTTACCAAAGGACATATTGGCCGTAAGAATAAGGAAAAAGTCGATAAGGATAAAAGAAATAACGCTCCCTCCACCGCTCAAAATGACACCCAAATTACCACAACTCCTTTTAATAATGACTCACATTTCAATTTTCAACACAGCGATATTTCTTTGCTGTTAAATAACCCCAAGCAATCAGCCGAAATATTTCGCGCCTTGCAAGAATTGCACCCCACCTTGCCAATCCTTAGCAGTTACTTCAATCTTTTCCAAGAACAACAAAAAATAGAAGATGGGCATCTGGATGCGCTGTTTAATTCGATTGCAGTTACAGATTCAGCATATTTTCAAAATCTTCAAGGGGAACGATTATTAAATGCATTATTAGATGCGCAACAATTAAATTCCACCAGAACTGCCAAGTTTAAAGACGGTAAACATCTACTGGATGCTTATTTGACCGCCACCTCTGACACACAAACATTAGTTGTTCAACGACTAAAGCAAGGAGAATTGATCTATCAAATCGCAGATGTAGTCCAGCGAGAATCCGAAAATATCCCAACCCAAGTATTGTTAAACCTTTTTGAAGCAATACCCGAGGAAAAACTAAGGGGTTTAGTTGATCCACAAAAATTATTTGAGAAATTTTTACTTGCCTTTCGTCAGGATTCACACTTAGATCATTTGGCACAGGATACGCTTTTGTCCCAGTTTCTAAACGTGCTTAAACGTTTCCCCGATTATTTAATAGAGTCATTAAATAGTGAATCTCACTCGCAAATTCTCAATACGTGTAAGCAAATTTCAGACAAAAGTTCAGATTTTGCGAAGTGGTTTAAGGAAGAAATACGCCACAAGATCAACTGACAAGAACTGAGCAGTGGAGAGAGCTAAAATGGCAATTGTTCACCCGGTTGGAAAACTGGTTAATGAGTGTGAAAAATACGTTGTGAAGCAACTGGCAGCAGAACTGCCGGATAGTTTTCATGTGTACCATAATCTGGAGTTTACGCCGTACCAGAGCGGGGGACATCCGTATGAGTATGACGTGGTTGTGGTAGAACCGGAAGGGGTGTGGACGCTTGAAGTGAAGGGTTACAACGGCAAGATTGCGGGAAATGCGAAACAGTGGCGGTTGGCAAATGGCAAAGTCGTTCACAGTCCCATTCCTCTCAACAATCTGAAAGCCAGGGTATTAAAAAATAGCCTGGAACCAGCTACCCTCGAACTAAAAAACTTGTACGTTGACGCTTATGTTGTTTTATGTCATCAGGTACAGCTTAACATTGACGATCCGCAGGCCACCCGTGTTTTACACGTAGCCGATTTCATCGCCCGCCTGAAAAAGCGTGCCGCTTATACGGGTCATGACGACCCCAGCCGGCCCATCCGCGACTTTTTAGACAAACGCTTCAAACCGCTGGTGTCAGAGCGGCAAATCGGCGAATACACTATCGAAGGCCCGGCCGTGCGCCGCAGCAAATACAGCGTTACTTACCCCGCCCGGCACACATTGCTTAAAGTTCGCAATCGCGTGAGCTTGAAACTGTTCCGGTTGAATGTTGACCAATCAACAAATGGACGGGAACAGCGTAAAAAGTTATTTCTACGAAATGCAGATGTGTTAGGCATATTGGGCGAGTTTCCTCACAAAAATATCGCTCGCTGCTACCCGCCGTTTCTGTGGGAGAGCGATACATTGGCCTTGCCGCTGGAATGGATTGACGGCCCGACGCTGCATGATTTACTACAGGAAGGGAAAGAGTGGTCTTTCCGGCAGCGTTTGCGCATTTTCAAACAAATAGGCCGCGGGTTGGAACATGCCCATCGCCTGGGCGTTATTCACCGTACCCTCTCTCCCAAAAACGTCATTATTCTGGCGCGTAACAATGTCAAATTGGTCAATTTCAATTTCGCTAAAGTAGACCCGGCCTTATTTACGACCACGATGGATAGAGTTACCCAACGGCTCATTCAAGAAGCCGACTGGCGTTATACCGCGCCGGAACTTAGAATACTGGGAGGAACGGTCACGCCCGCAGCCGATGTTTTCTCCGCCGGCGTTTTGCTTTATGAATTGATGACCAGGCGCTGCCCTTTCAAAAAGCGTCCTATCAAACAGAGCGACAGTTTGCCGCGTCCAAGTCAAGTTAATGGGGAGCTGCCGCCACAAATTGACGATTTATTCTTACACATGTGCGTATTCGACCCGCCAGAAAGAATACAAACAATGGCCGAAGTTTTACAACATTTACAGGAAATTTAACGCAGCGCGCGATTGGGTGTTGGCGATGTCTAACTATTTATTTCAAACCGGCAACATTATTGATGGGAAATTTAAGGTTTTAGCGCCTCTGGGTTGGGGCGCGTTTTCCCAGGTATACAAAATCGAAGACTTGGTTTTGGATCGCGCTGTATTTGTTCTCAAACTCTTGCTGCCGCTTGATCCTGAAACTAGTCCGATAGACAAATTGCGTGATGAATATAAGATTTATGAGCGATTAGGCCCCCACAGACATATCGCTAAACTGTTTGAAGCCAGCAAACTGGTTGAAAAGGATATATTTTACTTAAAGCTGGAATATATTCCCGGAGAAACGGTTGCCGCGCGGCTGAAGAGCGGCAAAGAGCAGCGCCTTGTGCCGCCCCTGCCATTACAAGAAACGTATGCCGCCATTGTAGATTTACTGGATGCTTTGCATTTTATGCACGACCGCCCTGAACCTGTTTTGCACCGCGATATCAAGCCCAGCAACCTGATTCTGTCTCAATCGCAAGGGTTGGTGGTGATTGACTTTAATGTGAGTAAGGCGCTCATTGCCGGTAAAAAATCTATTTCTCAAGTAGGAACGCCGCCCTACATGGCTCCTGAAGTTTATTTAGGTGATGCAGATTGGGATGTAACCTGCGATTTGTACTCGGTGGGGGTGTTGCTGCACGCGATGATTACCGGCGAGGATGACCCATTTCCCCGCCATAACCGATATTCTCCTGGCGCAGTACCGACAACCCCCAAACAATTTGTCCCCGATTTACCAGATGGCGTGGTAGATATTGTATTTAAGGCGTTGGCTTACAACCGCGCTGACCGGTACCAAAGTGCATTGGAAATGAAAGCAGACGTAGAAAAGTTATTAGCAAACCCCGTCGCTGCCGTAACGGGGAATGATGAAGTTGACCCTATGAACGACGATTATCAAAACCCCATATCTAAAACGGGGCGTCCGGTAGAAATGCGCCGTTATTTGCAGGAAGCAAGAGAGGCGAATGACGCCGGCCGTTACCCCCAAGCCGACGAGTTGCTGGCTAAAGCAAAGCGGTTAGCCGATGGAGAAACTACGCTCCTGGCTGAATATGAGAATGCGGCCAGCGCTATCAACGCGCAGCGGGCGCAGGAAGCCAGCCGGATTTCCCAACAAATTCGCGGCTTGTTTGCCGCCGCGCCATTGGATGAGAGCCATCTCGCGCAATTGTTGGAACAATTAGCTCAATTGGATAAAGAACGCGCCGCCGCTTTTCAACGGCAGTTAGCTGACCGATTGGAAAGTCAACAAGGACAACAGGTTTTTCTAGAAACCAAGTCGCAATGTGAAGCCTTGTGGCAGCGAGCCGAGGCGTTGGTTGCTGAAAATACACCTTATCCCATTATCTTGGCTGAGACTTATGATAAGGCTGTCCGCATTGTTGAACAAGCTGTCGCCGTTAGCGATTTACCGGAGTTAAAAGGTTTATTGCGTACAGTTCAGGAAGAGCAACGACAGGCTCGTAAGCGTTTTGAGGTGTTGAGTACGGCTGCTGAAGTAGGCGCTTATAAAGAAATGATAGACATTCTGGATCGGGAGAAGGATGAACACAAAACGATCCAGTTGACCGGTCCTGGCGGGGAACATCTGGGCACAATGTCTGTGCAGGAAGCTAAAGCGCAGGCCGTACAAATGGCCGAGGAATTCGCTCACCGCAAAGCCATAGGAGGGTACTGGGAAGCTGCAAAAGTTCACATAGCGGCACATGCGCCTGGGGCGGCGATGGCGGAACTGGAAAAATCGGAACAGCTTTACATGCTGAATGATGAGGATAAGCGCCGCCTTGCCAATTACCGCAGCAAAATTGTGGAACCGGAATTGGCTCGTTTTAAGGCGGCGCAGGATCTATTGGAGAGAGCCAGAAATAAAATTGATCCTGTTGATGGCTGGCGGTTGATTGACGAGGCGGCGGAACAGTATGAATGGCTGCCAGGTCTTGACGCTGCACGCGCTCACTTATTGCCTCGTTTGCAAATCCACATCGAACAGATGATTGAAACGGTTCGCCAGACGCTGCGCTTGTCTCAAGAAAACGGCCATCCCACCCAATTCGACAAAAAAACAGTGGCTAAAGCGGCGAATGAAGCGCAAACGGCCGTTACCCTCGCCGAAAGCATCATCAATTACATCGAACGCGCCGCCGGTAATATCAGCCTGACCCAACAAAGCGCGCGCGATGCGCAGCAAAAAGCCGAAGAAGCCAAAGCTCTCGCTCAACGAGTGAACCAAGCTGTGGCTCCGGAAGAACACGTTAAAGCCGAAGCGCAAGCCAATATCGCTGAAACACGCGCCCAAATGGCCAAGGCCGCAGCCGAGCGCGCCGCCGCGCTGGGCCAACGCCGCCAACCCCTGACGCAACTGCGCCAACAAGCGCAAACATTGCTGCAGCAAGCGCAGGCGCAGCAAACACTCATCGGAGAACTGGATACGGCCGTACAAGAACTACGCCAACTACTCAAAACAGACATCGGCGCGGCCGGCAATCGCTGGCAAGCCCTAAAAGAACAATACGACCAATCAATCATAGAGGCATACGGCCCGTTAAATCGTCTGGCGCGCGATCTGGACATCCGCTTGAACGTCGCCGGCCTCCTGGCGCGGTTAGAGCAGGATTTTGCCGCTAACGATTACGAGCGCATCACGCAAGCCATCACAGATTGCGACCAGGCCGCGCAGCGCCAGGAGAACCTGGGACAAGCCGGCCAGCTAGCGCAAATGCGGGAAAAACTGGAATCGCGGCGAGCATTTTTGGCCGGTCAAGCCAACGCCCAGGCCGGCGACGCCGAAGGCGCGTTGGCGCAGCTAAAAAAGGTAACCAGCGGCCCGGACGTAGAAAAAGCGCGGCAGCTCACGGCCGACATCCAGAGAGAACTCAAAAAGGATAAAGAAATCCGGCGCGCCCTGAATAAAGCCAAATCGTTCCTGAAAAACAATCCGCGCCGAGCCTATCGCGCCCTTCAGCCGTATGAAAACACCTTAAGCCGCCACCATGATGAAGTGATAGAAAAATTGTCGGAGGCGCGCGAAAAGTGGGAAGCGCGCGTCCTGGCCGAAATTAAAGCGGGATTAGACGAACCGTTAAACGACGCCAAAGTGGCTGCGCTGCGCGGTTTGGAAAAAGAACTACGCACTGAGTTGGGCGTGACGGGAAACTTGTCGGCTAAACGGGCGTTGGCTTACTGTTTTGCTTATGAGGCGGAAAAAGCGGCCGCGCTTAAAGAGTACGATCAGGCCATTGAATCATGGGACAAGGCCATTGGGTTGGATAAGCAGGTGGCGTATGTAAACGGCCGTATCGCCGCCCAAAAACAGCAAGCCGAACACCTCGTGCGCGAAGCCCCCGAAGCCGCCGAACAAATCATCCGCGAACTGCAAAAAGAAATCTACGGCGACCCCGACCTGCACTACTGGGCCGCTCGTCTTTACCTGCAGCAAGCCCAGCAAACCAATATATCCCCCCGCAGCGCCGATGAGTTGTACAGCAAAGCCGCCGCAGAAATCGCCACCGCTTTAGAGCAAACAGAAAACCAGAGCGGCGTCAAAAAAGCCGCCTTCAAGGGTAAACTCGAAAAATTGCAAAAAGCCGCCATGACCGGCCAGGAAGTTGAGCGGGAAAAAGAACAAATAGAAAGACAGCTAACCCCCAGCCGTACCGTCGGCGCCTTTCACGACGCCCGGAAGCAAGCTGAAACCTTATTGAAAAACCACCCCCAATACCCCCGCCCCGAAATGCCTGCCCTGAAACGGTGGTGGCAAGATTTGCGGCAAACCGTCATCAACGAATTGGAAACCGAAGCCAGCCGCATCCCGGCCGATCAGCTATGGAAACGTTTTGAACCATTGGGAAAGATATTGGCCCTGGATGAAAATCACGGCGAAGCCGCCGCCATGCTCAACCAGATGGGCAGTCTTATACGCCAGCTAGAACGAGATGTCGAACAATTTAATCGCGACTCCGACGGCTTAAGCGTCAACGCATCCTTTGACGCGGAAGTATTAACCAAACAAATCGAATATCTGCAAGAATTACAGAGACGCGCCGATGCCGTGTACGCTACCCTGCTAAACTTCTCCAACCATCCTGTCCTGAGTCAACAAAGCGGCACAGCCCTATCCACCTTAAACAAGCTTTCCGCCGATTTGAAAACAACACAAGAACGGTTTGACCGGTTCAACGCGCTAAAAAACCAGGCCGATTCATTACTCACCATGTCGCGCGCCAGCGGCGATTGGAGCGCGTTTGATCAACTGCTTGGCAAAATTGCCGATGATGGCTTTGCCGGTCACCGCACAACAAACGCCTTACGTCGCCGCCGCAGCCAGGATCAAGAGCGCAGACGAGAACTGAAAAAATGGGCCGACGACCTGGACACATATGCCCGACAAGGCAACTTTATCGCCGCTCTGACATTAGCAGATCGCTTCCAATCTCTGGAAATAGGCGATAAAGACGACATATTTGGCGTACAGGGACGCATCGAGTACCATGATCCTGTTACAAACCAGATACGATGCGGGCTGCGACGGATACGGCCGTTACTAGAAGAAAAAGCGCGACAATTAGCCCAAATCGGCGGCTGGCTGCTCCATTCCGGCTTAAGCGAATTAAGTCAGGAACATAATTTAATAAACAACACGGCCCAACTCGCCGACGCCCCGGCCATCATCCAATGGGAGACAGAAAAACAAAAAATCATCGCCCACAAAAAACGCGGTGACTTCAAAAAAGCGATTAAACGATGTCACGAAATCAACGATGGTACCCCCTTACCTGGCACCCTGTCGTTAACAGGAGCCATTCATCGCCTCAGCGGCCCGCCAGTTAGCCTGCAGCAAGCGCAAAGCGATCTGGCGCGCGCATTACTGACCCAGGCAGAACAAAAGCGGGAAACGCTAAAATCCGATCAGCAAGACGTGAACGAAACCATCGCCTGGTTAAAACAGCAAGAGCGCGACTGGGAAGATAGTTGGGATGCCTTTACCAGCGCTAATTGGCAATTACGCCAGGCGCAAACAAGCCGTAACCCATTTGGCAAAGCGGCGCGCATCCAATCCGCGCAAGAAAAACGAGACACCGCTCTATACGAATGCACTCGAATTTGCCCGCAGCACCCTGATTTAGACGGCGTTCAACGCACAAACAATAACGCATGAAAACAGCAATCCTTTCCGACGCACATAGCAATTTGCCGGCCCTACGCGCCGTCATTGAAGACGCCGATAACGCCGGCGTAACCGAATTCTGGTACCTGGGCGACGCGGTAGGCTACGGCCCCTATCCATTTCAGGTATGGCAAGAGCTGCGGCAGTTGGGAATTGCCCCCGAAGCCTGGCTGGCCGGGAACCATGAATGGGGATTATCTGGTAGACTCAACCGCAGCGAACTTCAATTGGACGAAGAACATACCTTCTCAATTCCCTACTACAACCGCGTTGCCTGGCCCATCCTGCTGTTGCAACGCCAAACATTGGAAAATCAAACTTCTATGATGGAACAACTAACCGGGCTGCCCGTCATGGGCAGCCCTCGCCCCGGTATTTACCTGGGCCACGGCTCATTCCATCAAGATGAACTAACATGTGTTGTCCGCGAAACAAAGACGCCTACCTTCAATCAAGACGATCTAAACAACTTAACCGACCGTCAATGGCCGGTACGCTACGCGCCCCGTTCCGGCGGCAGGCCATACTTTTTGGCGTTAGGCCACACCCACCTGCCCGGCATATGGCGCGGCGTTCATCAATCTGAAAACGGCGACATTCGTTGGCAAGGCCAAGAGCAACAGGCCATATTGGGTAATCTGGCAGCTAATCCTATTCTCGTCAATCCCGGCAGCGTGGGATTCTCCCGTAATGGCGACGGCTGCGCCTCATACGCACTGGTAGATTGGGACAACGAACAAGTAGAAATTCGCCGAATCTGTTATTCACAAGAAGTGTTGCGGCGCGAGATGCAAAAAATATCAGAATATCGCGCTTTACTCGACAAAGGATTGCTTTTCGAGTGTCGCTGTTCATAAACAAGGAGATTTAAGCGTGCGCGGGAAACTTCGATTCATCCTCATATTTTTATCTATCCTTTTCCTTACCATTCTCTGGCAAGCCCCCCTTAGGGCGCAAGACAGCGGCGTCACCGGCGTAGACATCTTGTTCATCATAGACCAATCCGCCTCCATGGGCGGCGGCGAACCGGGCGTTCCCACTAACGACCCCTTGGATTTACGCTTTTACGCGACCCAATTCGCCGCTGAATGGCTGGGCAGCGACCGTCTCCGGGTACACGACGATGCCAGTTACCGCATCGCCGTCGTGCATTTCGGCTCTCAGGCGCGGGCGCAGCGCTTCTCCTCGGCTGGCGGCAGCGGCCATTGGCAGGAAATCGCCCCCGATTCAGAGGAGGATTGGGGCCCCCTGAGCCGCGAGTTGCAAACAACATTAGGCCCCGATGCGTTTAGCGGACATATGGGGTGGACGTTACCTTTATTAGGGTTTGAAGAGGCAAAACAACTGTTTGATGAATTGCCACCAGACCCTACGCGTCGCCGGGCGATCATTATACTGACGGACGGTTTACCATTTGATGAGGGCGAGTCGCCCTATTTCTATGTGGATCATTTTGACGAACTGAAGCGTTTTGTCAGAGATAACTTCCCATCTTCCGAATACGCCATTTACACAGTGGCAATGAACGATTCCAGTAAGCCTTACTGGTCAATTGGCGAACCTTATTGGCAAGATATCACAGGCGATCAAGCTGAAAAAGTTGAAACAAACGATGACGTGGGCGTTCTATTCCGCAGAATCTTATTGGAATTAACATCTGACATCGCCACCGACGTGCGTTATACCGACGTGGAAATTGATCCAGGCGAAGTAGTGATCCCGCCTTATCTGGAGTCGGTCGAATTTACCTTTTTCTTGTCTGATCCTACTGATTTGCCACAAATGAAGATTAACGGAGCTGAAGTTGATCCTGAAACTGCCGGCGGCGTTACCCGCAGCGGCGAGGGTACGCCCATTCAAACAATTCGCGTGCAAGACCCGGAACCAGGTCGCTGGTTTGTAGATGTCGATCCGCCTGATACAGGCGTAAACATTGTGATGAGAACCATTAACGCTGAAGGGCGTTTGTTACAACCTGTTGGCGCGCAGTCCCAATACGTTCCCTTACAAATTCAATATCAAATGGTAGATTCACATGGGAACCCTTTGCGTAAATACACAGACAATCGTTATGATTTAATTGTTTCCGCCACCGTCGAATCCGGCGGTGAAAATTGGGATGTAGACTTAGATAAACAGGTTGACGGCGACAGTGTCATCTATCTGGCCGATTTCACGCCGGTTGTGGTTGGCCCGCACACAATCCACGTCCATGCCGAAAGCGAAGATGTAGAAGGAAACAAAATTCAGGTGTATGACGGCCCTATAGGCAGCGGATTCACGGTGGAGGCGGTTACATTTGCCCCTGTAGATTTGCCGACAAACGGCCGTCAGTATGAACCGGTAACGGCCGTTTACGAACTGCTAGACGCTCACAATCGGCGCATAACCGAGGACATCAATCTGGAGGCCGCGCTCACATTTGCTCACGACGCGGCGTCCGACGAAGTTGACTTGACGCGCCAACCGGACGGCTCCTACACGGCCGAATACACCCCGCAAAACAACGGCCCCCACACCCTCAACGTCCACGCCGAAATTACCGGCGATGACGGAAAAACGTACATTCTGGCCGATGAAGAAAGCGCTCAATTTGACGTGGCCCACACTCGTTTACTGTCAGTACGCATTATTCCCCCCGAAAAATCAGAGCAGTGGGATACAACATTATGGTTCCAGCGCATCCCCCTGAAACTGGAAATACAAATTGTTGACGATGGCGGTCAGAAGGTTGATTTGGATGATGCCTTCGCCGTTTCACCGGCAAACGCCTTGCAAATAGAGGTGCGCGACCAAAAAGGGAACGAATATCCCGACGCGCTAAAACCGGCCGAAGTTTCCCAGGGACTGTATGCGGCGGAAACGACAGAACTGGGTATCGGTCAATATGAAATCACCGCGCAAACAAATGCGGCCTTGAACGACGGCTTTATGTTCGCCCAACAAGAAGACAGCATCACGCTGACGCGCATTCGTCACCCCTGGCATATTCCTATCTTAATCGGGTTAATCGTCACAATTATCGTTTTAATTTTGTTGTTCATTGCCTGGCGGCGGTACAAACACGCGCGGGAAGTGCATCCGGCCGTGGGCGATTTGCGCATCGTCAACCATTACGGCAGCACGCGCTTCCGCCAGCGGCTGGACAGCTTCGGACGAAATCGCATCACCTTCAAAGAAAAAGAATTAAGTGAAACCGTACACGTCACCAGGTTGGAGGTGCGCTGCGACAGCGAAGACGCGCATGAACGCAAAGCGGTAGACGTAAAAGTATACTTGGATGGCGACAAGCAGCCGTCTGTAGAGCGCACATTAAGACCGGGTGGCGAGGTAAAGTTAGGGCAGTATCAGCTCTGGCTGCTCAAAGACCCGACAGACGCGCAGCTAATCGATCGATCAGAGTAAATTTGCCAAAAGGCATCGTGGGCATTTGCCCGCTACGAAGCATGAACATTGAACACGAGATGAACGCAAGGCGCTTCATCCATCATAATTCATCCTTCATAATTTTCACAGGAGAGTAAACCATGTCTATTCCATCTCTTATTGTCGGCCTGGGCGGTACCGGTCAGTGGGTAACGGCTTACGTTAAAAAAGCCCTTTTGGACACCCACTCAAGGACGCCCAAAGAAGTCAAGCTGGTTGCTTTTGATACACTAGCCAACTCGGAAGCGGAGGTTGGCGGGCGCGGCGAAAGCCGCTCCGGCGCCCGCACGACAGGCGTTGTGAAACTGGAATCGGGTGAGTATTTTTACGTAGGCGGGCATGTGCGTCAGTTCGTCAAGGAAATAGCTAATGGCGACCATCCTCATGTAGGCTCATGGTTCCAGGCAGACTGGTATCTACGTAATTTGCCCGACAATATGTTCAGTATTACCGAGGGCGCCGGGCAGTTCCGCCAATTTGGCCGCCTGGCTGTTTTTCACGATGTCGCCGCACCGTCCAATTCGCGCATTTTCAATACGCTGCGCGATGCGATTAGCAAGTTAAAGCGCAATAATCCCACTGCCAAGCAGTTGCAAGTATTTTTGACCGGCAGTCTGGCCGGCGGAACCGGCGCGGGCATGTTTGTAGACGTGGCCCATCTCATTCGCCAGATTGCGGCGCAGCCTACGGTTGATTTTAAGGTGGTCCTGCGCGGCTACCTGGTTTTACCGGATGCGTTTAGTCATAATGTGGACGCCGGTATGCTGCGCAGTATGTACGCACGCGCTTTTGCCGCCATGCGCGAAAACCGTCGCTTTACGGTGAGTATTGATTACGCTAAGGGGTATCCAATGCGCTATCACAGCGGCGGCGGCGACCCCTTGTGGCATGGTTCGGTGAAGGGGCGGCTGTTTGACATTTTGTATTATCTTGACGGGCAGCGGGAACGGCTCCCGTTGGGCAACGTTTCCATGAATTTAGGCGTAGCGCCGACAATTGCCGACGCCGTTATTGCCAATATTGACGGTAAAGCCGGACCGAAGTTGATTCAACATGCTGTTAATGTGGAACAGGAGGCCAACGCTCGTAAAACGCGCGGCGAAATCCGTGAAGGGGAAGCATTATTTGGCTCCATCGGCACGTACAGCATTATTTTCCCCATTCACCAGATTATTGAAGGCTGGACACACCAATTGGGTCTGGAAATTCTGGAAACGCTGTTAGCGCCGGAAACGTATGACGAGAAGTCTAAACGCCCCACAGCATTGCAGAAGAATGCCAATAAGGAAAACGTGGAAATGGCCGGCCGCGACGATGCGGTGAATATGCTGGCCTCTTCCGTGCCGGTGGCTTATGGGGAGACAACGGTGGAGCCAACGCTGTTGATGGCGGAGTTGGCGCGCATTGCCCGCGAAGCGAAGAGCAAAAATTCGGGCATTATGAGCCAGCTTATTTCCAGGGAGATTGCCGATTGGAACGAGACGTTTGTGCCCACGTCCGAGGATAATGAAACGCGCCGTATCAAGCAGCGGGTGGAACGTATTTTGGGCGAGACGTTTAGCGATGAAACAAAGCCTTCGGATCAATCAAAGCCGCCGGAAAAGGCGGTGTTGGGCGCGGAGCGTATTGCCGATGACGCGCGTCGTTTCAAAAACCGTTATTTGGGGACGGAGGATCCGCATACCGGACGGCGCAGCGGCGGGCAGTACCGTGATGCGCTGGCTGAGTTCACTCGCTACCACGCCAGCCGGTTTGCGCTGCTGCTGGACCTCAAAATTATGGAGATTTTGAACGGCCGTCACACCAACCCCTTCATCGCCAAAGGAGGTAAACTCGGCTATTTGCGCGATTTCTTGGAGGGGCTTTACGACGAAATGGCACGCGCCATTGCCATGCTGGATCAGGTACGCGATACGCGGCAGCGAACAGGCGACCGGCGCAAAAACGCCTTGGCCAATGCCCAGGCTTCCCGTCAACGCATGGAAAAAGCGGCTGATGAAAAACCCGGCTTTATGGACATGGGACGCACTTTCAAGAATGCCGTCGCCGCCCAAACCCGTTACATTAAGGCGGAAGAGGAACTGATTGACATCTTGAAAGTGGAAGCGACTGAAGAAGCGGTTTTAGAAACGGTTCGTCAAATCAGCGCTTACATAGACAGTGCGTTAACGGCCGTCAACACCTGGACGAACACGCTGGCCTACGGCGAATCCGGCCTCTACGCCGAGCTGCAACGGGGCGCTTCGCAGATAGAAACCGACCGCGCGGCCGCCCAGGATGTTGTTGTTCACAAAATCGTGAGCGACAAAGCGTATGAGCAAAAACGGTACGAGCATTATCTGACGGCCGGCGATACCGACAGGCGCGCCGAGTTGTTGAGCCGACTGCATTGGGGCATTGACCGCGTGCAGGTAAGCGGACAGCCTCGTTTGCAACTGGCCTTTTCTCTGGTAGATGACGATGGGGAACGGCCGTTAGCCGAAGACGAATACACACACAATCTGGAACTACTGCTAAATGCGGCCCGGCAGCCATTCACGCCGGCCCGGAACATCGAATCCGTTGCCTCCTATTTGATGGAACATGCATACAAAGGCAACAACGGCGCCATCACCCTGGCTCAAGAGATTTACGAAAAAAGCGGCGCGCTGCTCAATTATCAAGGCGGCAACCCGCTTCCGGCCAACTACCTCATTGCCGCTTACAACGACGAAGACGAAACCCAGCAAAACTACCTGCGCACCATGCTGCAAGAGTTAGCGCAGCGCAGCGGCATCTCCACCACAAAAGCGGATGAGGGCGAAGGTTCAGAGCAGCGATTTGCCCGTTATCTCAATTCTGAAGACCGCTTCAAGCTATCATTGGTCTGGTCTGAAGAGTTGATTGAACTGGAACGGATCAACAGTTTCCGGGCCGGCCGAGCCGACTACCTGGGCAGCGCCGATAAAGCCACACGGGGAGATCGCCGCATCCTGCATATCTTCCCGTCCGAAGTTAATGCCGCTTTTTATGAGAATCGGCTGACAGAACTGGACCAAAACGTCCGTCTTTTTTCCGATAACGTGACGCTGCAACTGGAAGAACCGGGAAACGTCCGTTTGTTCTTGCTGCTTTACGCCTACGGCCTTATCGGGCGCGGTTTTGAACGGGATAAAACGGGAACAGACCAGACGTATTGGCGTTTATTACTGCCTCCGGAACGAGAATTCAACGAATTTGGCGACAAAGCGTCCCCGACAGAAGTCCGATTGACCCAACTAGGGGACAGCAACTTACTTAACGCCTTGAAAATCTTCAATTTTGAAGGGCGCGACGTGCGTCATAAAGAAGGGTTCCACCAACCCATTGAGTATAAACGCGCGGAGCAAGCGCTGGCACAAAAGCGCGCCGAAGACGCCGAACGCCGCATCAATGATGGTACGGCCGGTCAATACAGCCCCGATATTCGCGCTAACTTCATCGCTTTGGAGAATGACCCGGTCACATTGCAAGAAATTAAAACCGAAGCGGCGCGGCTGGATGGCGTAAAGGAGTTGCAAGAGCGCATCGAGAAGAAACAACTGCCTGTTTACAGGGACGCCCTCCCCGATAGTCAGGACGATTATGATATGGCTTCAGTCTTTGCGCTGATGGTTCGGGATGAAGTAAGCAGCGTGCGCGACCGGCTCAAGCACAGAATTGACGCCGCTGTACGCAATGGAAGCGGCATACCACCCAAGACAGATACGCCAACTATCAGCACCAAAAAAGGGTACGATGATTTATGGTAAATTATAATTTGAGAAGGCGCAGCCGCTTACCCAGTGGTTGCGCCTTCTCAAATTACTGCTTGCGCCTGGGTTATCATGATGAAACATAAATTCCCCCGCCATCTCTCAGCCTATTTGTTGTTGGCTGTTTTGTTGTTGACTATAACGCAGATAGCATCCGGACAAGAGGACGCCATCCCCACGCCGACTTTTGCCGAGCAGGTCATAGAATTGACAAACGCCGCCCGCGCGGCTGAAGGACGACCGCCGTTAGCCTTCAACGAGACATTAGCCGCCGCCGCTCAGGGGCACAGCGAAGATATGGCCGCCACCGATTTTTTCGCCCACGATAACCCGGCTACATTTCTCTCGCCCAGCGCGCGCATTGCCGCCGCCGGGTATGACGGCGTGGCAACCGGGGAAAACATCGCCGCCGGGCAAGAAACGCCAGCCGACGTGGTGGCCGATTGGTTAACCAGTCCCGGTCATCGCGCAAATATCATGAACAACAATTTCCGGGAGATTGGCGTGGGGTACGTTTATGATGAGGCGGATACGTTTCCGAATGCTGATGCGCCGTATCGCCATTACTGGACGCAAAATTTTGGCGCGCGTGCCGATTATTTCCCTCTGGTTATTAATGGCGAAGCATATGCTACAACGGACACGGCCGTTTCCCTCTACGTCTATGGCGAACCCTGGGCGCAGGAAATGCGCTTTCGTAATGAAGACGGCCCGTTTTCCGGCTGGGAACCGTACCAACCTACCCGAAACTGGACGCTGCCGGATACAGATGGATTGCACCGCGTCATTGTGGAATTACGTAACGGCGATGAAGTTCATACGGCCGAGGACACAATTTACCTCGATTCTACCGGAACTGCCTTAGCGCCAACGGCCGTTCCCGCTGCATCAGATATACCGGAATTAGCCGCCAGCGCCGGAAACGAGTATGTGCAAATCGGGGTAGGCGAAGACGGCCGTTTCACCATCGGCACAACCGGCGGCGACCCGGCAACAAGCGAGGACGACGAGCGCCGCCTCATTTACGGCTACCTTGCGAACCCAAGCACCTCATTCACCACCGTGCGCCTGGTTAGCGACGGCGGCAATCAAGATTATCTTCTACCCAATTCCGTTATTGTGGACGACCCTGCTGCCCGCGCCAACGGCGTAGACACAACCTGGCAAATCGGCGATTTAACCGTTAAACAGACCCTTGCGCCGGCGTTAAACCCCTACACCGGGCGGGAAGACACAGCCCTTATCCGCTACGAAATTCGCAACAACGGCGCTGAACCCCAAACCGTCGGTTTACGCCTGATGTTAGACGTGCAAATCGGCGACAACGACGGCGCGCCTTACTTTGCGCCCGGCAGCGGCAACGTCACGACGGAAACGGAATTTCTGGACACGGCCGTTCCCCTCTATTGGCGGGCATTCGAATCGCCGCTATTCGCCGCCGACAGCCTGCGCGCTCAAGGAACCTTGCGAGGCGGCCTGGCAACGCCGCCGGACCGTTTCATTATCGCCGCCTGGCCTTCACTAGTGGACACAGAATGGGATTACACGGTGGACGCCGGGCAAGATATTAGCAGCGACAGCGCCGTCGCCCTTTATTGGAATCCAACCGAAGTTGCTCCCGGCGACTCGGCCGTTTACATCGCCTATTACGGGCTGGCCGGTTCCGGCGGCGGGCAAACCTGGATTGACGCCCCTACCGCGCCTACCTGCGACCAACGAACATTCCCCATCACCCTGTGGGTCACAAACGACGGCGACGTGCCCTTCACCGGCGGAACGGCCGCCCTTTCTTTGCCGGATGAATTGACGTTAACTGCCGGTGAAACGGCCGAAAAACCAATAGGGGACATCCCCATCGGTCAGGCGCAGTCCGTCAGTTGGTTGGTAACGGCCGTAGAAGGCGCATCAGGATCGGTTACGTACACGGCCGCAGCCAATTTCACCGCCGGTTCCGACGATCTGACAGCCGAAGCGGCCGTTGATTTAGCCGAATGCGTGGCCGCCGCCGAACCAACCGCAACCGCCAGCCCCACGCCCCCGGCCACACCCACAGCGTCGCCTGAACCCACCATGACGCCGTCGCCGCCGCCCACACTCACCCCGGCGCCGTCGCCTACCCCGGCGCTCATTGCCGATGTAACTGAGGAGTCTACCATGCCCGACTGGCCGTCCTGCTTTCCCTGGTGGCTGCTTGTGCCCCTGCT